>JBAHZV010000008.1:0-10757 GCA_037132845.1 Psychromonas sp. | reverse complement strand
AGTGTTAACTTATCCAGCTTATTACTGGCAATATTCATTAAAAGTATCAAGTCAGTTAAAGAAATTTCAATCATATCGCAAATAGCTTCTAAACGATTGAGGCTAATAGTTTGCTCACTAAATAAACGCTTAACAGAGGCATGACTGAGATTTAGGTGCTGAGCAACATCTAAATAGGTTTTACCGTGCGCCTTTAGTTGTAACTTTAGGGCGCCTATTAATGCTTGGCTTTGCGACATGATGAGACCTTAAAAATAACTTGGTATTAAAATATAATACTATTTGGTTTGCATAGATAGACTTTTTTTAAAGCCCTTGTTGGATATTTAAAGCAGGTCATAATCAGAATTCATTCACAGGGAGATAGTATGAATCAATTAGCAAAAATTAAAGGCGCATGGCCTTACATATTGGCCATTTTTCTTAATGCCTTTGTCGACTTAGGACATAAAATCGTTATTCAAAATACCATTTTTAAATCTTATGATGGTGAATGGCAAGTTATTTTAACGGCATTGGTCAATGGTCTGATCCTGCTACCCTTTATTTTATTATTAACCCCTGCTGGGTTTATCTCCGATAAATATCCTAAAAATAAGGTTATTCGAGCCTCGGCTTGGGTTGCTGTATTGATTACCTGTGGCATTGTACTGTGTTATTACCTTGGCCTATTTTGGCCTGCTTTTGCGATGACGTTTTTACTTGCGGTGCAGTCTGCTTTTTATTCGCCAGCAAAATTTGGCTATATTAAGCCATTATTTGGTAAGGAGAAGCTAGCGCAAGCCAATGGCTTAGTGCAATCCGTCTCCATTGTAGCTATCCTCGCAGGTACCCTAATATATTCGCTATTATTTGAGTCACTTTATCAAGAAAGTGCTAGTAGTCCCTCTGAAGTAATCGTCAGCATGGCTCCTCTTGCATGGTTATTGGTGATTAACTCATTAATTGAATTGGTGATGGCATATCGTTTACCAACCTTAGAGAAAAAACAACAAACCCACACTTTTGATTGGTCATTGTATCGCCATGGTGGCTACATGAAGCAGAGTCTCAGTCCATTTATCCAGCGTAAAGTGATCCGTCTTTCGATCATTGGTTTAACTATGTTTTGGTCCATTGGGCAGTTATTGCTTGCCAGTTTCCCAGCCTATGCTAAGGCCAATTTTTCAATAACTAATACATTAGTTATTCAAGCAACGTTAGCAACTAGCGCAGTGGGCATTGCGATTGGTGCATGGATTGCTGGCAGAGCCTCTAAAAATTACATTGAATTGGGCTTAATTCCTATCGGTGCAATAGGTGTGGCGCTGTCGTTATGGTTATTGCCTATGATGAGCTCATCATATACACAGGCGTTGTGTTTCTTAATGGTTGGCTTAATGGGGGGACTGTTTATTGTACCATTAAATGCACTGATTCAATTCAATGCAAACAGTGATGAGATGGGTAAAATTATGGCCCTAAATAATTGGGTGCAAAATCTAGGCATGGCCTTTTTCTTATCGCTCGCAGTCGCCTTTTCAGTATTAGGTTTTAATAGTAAATTTTTGATTATCTTTACTGCTGTGATGGCGATTGTTGGTGGATTTTATACGGTTTATAAATTGCCACAAAGTTTGGTACGTTTAGTCTTAAGTTGGTCTATTTCTCGGCATTATAAAGTTGATGTGCAAAACATGAATCATATTCCAGAGCAAGGGGGGGTCTTGCTCTTGGGTAATCATATAAGTTGGGTTGATTGGGCTATTTTGCAAATTGCTTGCCCACGTCCAGTACGTTTTGTAATGGATAGAGAAATTTATAATCGTTGGTATTTAAACTGGCTATTTAAAGCGCTAGGGTGCATTCCAATTGATACTTCAGCTTCAAGCAAAAATGCATTAATGACGGTTGCAACGCTGTTAGATCAAGGAGAAGTGGTTGCGCTATTTCCTGAAGGAGTCATCAGTCGTAATGGTCACCTTGGAGAGTTTAAGCGAGGCTTTGAAATATCGTGTAAAAAAGCGAAGCTTCCGATGGTTATCATCCCATTTTATATTCGCGGATTATGGGGAAGCAAGTTCAGTCGTTCTTCAAACACGTTAAAAGAACAACGTTCTCAAGGTGTGTTTAGAGATGTGATCGTCGCATTTTCTCCAGCGATGAACCAATACAGTCAAGCACAACAAGTAAAACAAGCAGTCTTTGATTTATCCGTACAATCATGGGCAACCCATACTCAAAAATTTCCTGATATTAGTCGCGCTTGGATTGATACAGTAAAACGTCAGTCAAAGCGAATGGCACTCACTGATAGCATGGGTATTGAGCTGTCTGCAAAACAAGCATTAGTTGGTGCAATTAGCTTGAGTAAACAAATTAAGCTATCTACTTCTGGAAAGAATGTAGGGGTGTTGTTACCAACCAGTAGTGCTGGTGTTTTAGTTAATATGGCGACGTTACTCGCAGGAAAAACAATTGTTAATTTAAATTATAGTGCTAGCCTGTCGTCATTAATGGATGCACAGCAGCAAGCAACGATTAAACAAATTTATACTTCCAAACTTTTCATTAAAAAATTGCAAAAAAGAGGTGTTGATTTAACTCCTCTCTTAGAGAAAGTAGACGTTATCTATGTAGAAGAGATGCTAACGAAGATCACGCTAGTGCAGAAAATTAGCCGTATAGTGGCAGTGACATTATTGCCAGCTTATATATTAAAACTATTGTATGCACCAAAAGTAGATGCACAACAGGTCGCGACCATTTTATTCTCTAGTGGTTCAGAGGGGGCACCCAAAGGAGTAATGCTAACGCACTGTAATATTCTCGCGAACCTAAAACAAGTTGCGGATGTATTAAATACGCAAGCATCCGATGTGATTTTAGGTTCATTGCCACTGTTTCACGCTTTTGGTTTAACAATAACGCAGTTTTTACCCTTGATTGAAGGTGTACCGTTAGTTTGCTATGCAGATCCAACGGATGCGGGTGGAATTGGTAAAATTGTGGCAAAAAATAAAGCGACTATTATGTTTGCAACTTCTACTTTTCTGCGTCTGTACAGCAAAAGTCGCCAGGTTGATCCTTTGATGTTTGACTCGCTACGAATAGTTGTTGCCGGTGCAGAAAAACTTAACCAAAAAGTAAAAGTTGATTTTGAGAGCAAATTTAAGAAGGATATTTTAGAGGGGTATGGCACTACCGAAACAACACCCGTGGCAAGCGTTAACATGCCAAATCATTTAGATCCAAAAGCATGGCAAGTTCAAATAGGAGGTAAACAAGGCACAGTTGGGATGCCATTACCCGGCACCAGTTTTAGGATTGTTGACCCGGATACGTTTTCAGCACTTTCAATAGGTGAAGAGGGCATGGTACTTATTAGTGGTGCACAGGTGATGTTAGGTTATTTAAACGATCCAGAAAAAACCCAACAGGTCATTAAAGAGATTGATGGGCAACGTTGGTATGTTTCTGGTGATAAAGGTAAACTCGATAACGATGGTTTTTTGACCATTGTTGATCGTTATTCTCGTTTTGCTAAATTAGGTGGAGAGATGGTTAGTCTCAGCGCAATAGAGCAAGCAATAATAGATACGCAGAAAAGCGATATTGAAGTGCTCGCTGTTACCTTACAAGATGATAAAAAAGGTGAAAAAATAAATATATTATATCTAGGAGAATTAGATGTACCTGACCTTAAAAAACAGATGTTAGCAATGGGAATTAATCCATTGATGATTCCTAAAGAATGGCATCAAGTAGAATGGATCCCTAAGTTAGGCTCGGGTAAAACAGATTTTAATAAGGCAACGCTACTAGCAACTGAGCTTATGGAGGCAAAGCTTAATAAACTAAGTTAGATCTACCCTTTTATTAAGTGTGTAGATCCGTTGAGGTAGGCTGGGAATATTTTAACAGAGCATAGATTGAGCTTGTCTCCGTCTATGCGACTCATTACCTGCATTCTGGTCTAATTGAACTGAACGCTTTAATTCTGAAAAGTACTATCCAGCAGATGCTTGAGCAGATAATGTGCAACTGCCTGATCATCACAGACACCGATAACCTCATGATTTGGCAATGCCATTTTAACTTTGTGGTGTGCAGAGCCCATTACAAGGCCTTTTCCTGCCATCGACAACATTTCAAAATCATTCATGCCATCTCCAAAAGCAATACAATCTTTGAGCTGATAACCTTTTAATTTAGCGACTGCATCAAGAGCATGACCTTTTGAAACATCGATATCCATGATTTCTAGACAGGAAGGGGAAGAAAAAACGATTGTTGCTGTTGTTGCAAATAAAGCCTTAATTTTATCTTCCCATATCACGAGCTTGTCATGATTATCATCTTCACGCGTTAAAAATATTTTGATGATATTTTCTAGTGGCGGATTATCAATATCAAAGAAGTCGTAAGTAAAATTTTCATGATTAAAATTTGTCTTGGTATTAGCTTTATTAACCAACCAGTCGTTATCACGGAAAAGATTAATGATTATTTCATCGTCATGTTTCACCATCTTTATAATGCCGGCAATAATTTCATGAGGGACATGTTGCTGAAAAATGATATCGTTCTGGCTGTTATGAATACAGGCACCGTTTGACGTTATCATAAAAGCGGGAATACCTAACTGATCGCGCATTTGTGCGACATCTAGATGGTGACGACCGGTAGCAAAAACAAATTCCTTACCCTGTGCATGCAATTGGATGAGTATTTTTTTAGTAAAAGGCAGGATTTTATGATCCGATGAAAGTAAGGTGCCATCTAAGTCTGACGCTGCAATTTTGTACATATAAATACTCGATGTTAAGAGATAATGAATGTTGAGCATAACATAATTACTCTTAATATTAATCAGTGGTTATAAGCAACAGGAGCATTAAGGGGGGTACCTTCTATTTTTAATAATGACGGATTATCTGGCAGTTTTACTACGCATTAAAATGCAATGGAGAATGCCTATAATGAAACGATATCCTGTTTTTTGTAGCTTTTAAGAAGATGTACTACGACGTTCAGCATATTTTTTAATCAAACCCTTGGTGATTTTGGTGAGTCATTTATGCTGCTGGGAATTTGCTAATAGGCTGTTTATTTTGAAAAGGACGTCAAAAATATGTTGCAAGTAAAGGTGATAAAACACCTGCTTTATCCTATTATGTATCACTAACCTAACTGTAGACTTCTTATTGTAGCCCCTATGACGATTGTGATAAAAAATGTAAGCCCCTTGGATAAACCTGAAATCAGTTGCTCAAATTGTGAGGCTTGTTGTTGTCGTTTAGAAGTGATGATTATTTCTGATACTGGCGTTCCCCAGCAATATATTGATGTGGATGAGTGGGGAGGGGAAACCATGTTACGTTTACATGATGGCTGGTGTGCTGCTGTTGACCGAGAAACCTTGATGTGTACCATATATGAAAATCGTCCTTGGATTTGCCGTGAATTTGAGATGGGATCCTACGAATGTATTGATGAAAGGGTTGAGCTGGATTAATAAATTTAACTGTGCGGGCTGTGAAAATACTATTTCAACATAATGTTGTGCAAAACGCGCTGTGAACTTTAAACCCAATCCAAAACAAGTACCTCTTCACTTTGATGGATTTTGTTTTTACTCAAGTTGATTTTTTTATGCAATAATTTACTCGGTTTAGCCGTCTGATTACTATCTATCAAAATTATATTTGCAAGGGTAAAAATGAAAAACTTATTTTTTAGTAGCTTAGCCTTGATATCTTTTGCTGGAAACTCTGTTTTATGCCGTTATGCATTAACTGATGAGGTAATTGATGCAGCCAGTTTTACAGTCATCCGCCTGTTTTCTGGAGCCATTGTGTTGTTTCTTTTAGTCGTATTTAAAAAACGCATGGTGTTTAAACTCACAGAAGGAAATTGGCTAACATCCTTTTATTTGTTTTTATATGCACTCACATTTTCAATGGCATACACCTCGCTAAATACTGGCGTAGGTGCCTTAATTTTGTTTGGTGCAGTGCAACTCACTATGGTTGTTGGCAGTATATTAAATGGAAAAATGTTATCACGATTTGAATGGCTCGGACTAGTGATTGCTTTCTCTGGATTGAGTTACCTCTTGTTACCCAGTGAAAATACCGTCGCCCCTTCATTAACGGGTTTTATTTTGATGCTTATCTCGGGTAGTGCATGGGGTTTATATACGCTGGCTGGAAAAAGTACCTTAGATCCGCTATTACAAACCGCCAATAACTTTATTCGCACTTTACCCTTCGTTGCCATATTACTTTTGTTTACCCTTAAAAAGGCCAATATTAGTACGGATGGCGTGTTATTAGCGGTTGCTTCAGGTGCCATTACATCTGGTCTTGGTTATGCTCTTTGGTATGTGGCTCTGAAACACTTGGCAGTTATACAAGCCGCCATTTTACAATTAACGGTCCCTATTATTGCAACCTTTGGTGGTGTGTTTTTTTTAAGTGAAGCGATTAGTGTGCAATTGATTATTGCTACTCTGTTAGTGTTAGGAGGGATTTTGATTGCGCTTTGGGCAAAAAAAACACATAAGTGAAATTAAACATTCACTTTGTTATCCTTTATGAAGGTGCTTTTTTCTCTACTTTGTTGTTATTAATCTTACCTTTTAGTGCCTTTATTGAGCGCCACTATTGTTAAATAGTGGCGCAATTTAATGTAAATAACGATAGAATCCATCCTTAATTAAAAGGACATCATATTTTGACAGACCCTGTATTGCCCAAATCAAAGAAAACACCCAATCCATTATATGGTTTGCAGTTACAGCAACTGCTCACTGATATTTCTGAATGTTACGGCTGGCAGACATTAAGTGAAGTACTTAATATTGAACGTTTGCAATTTCATACGGGCATGAAATCAACCATGAAGTTTTTACGTAATCATGAATGGGCAAAAGAGAAAGTAGAAAATTGTTATCTTTATATGTATAAAAATTACCCTTGGCCTGATGATAAACAGTTAACTATTCCACCACGTGATCGCGCTTCGCTTGGTGAGCCTATTGGTGTATTGCCCGCCGAAATTACTGTGCAAACAAGCCAAATGATTGATCATGCTTCCACCATGCGTACCACTAAAAAAGAGAATAAAACTGCGCATTGGGATAAAGAAGAGCCTGAGTATGATCCCACTAATCCATGGAATAGCTAAAAATGGCACTCAAACCCACCATTTTCAAAATCACTGTTAATCGCTCTGATCTTAATAACGATATTTATGACGCTTTCAACTTAACGGTCGCACAACACCCATCAGAAACCTTAGAGCGTATGATGGCACGTGTCGTTGCATTATGTTTGCACTCACAGCAAGAATTTATCACTTTTACCAAGGGACTTTCTAATGTTGACGACCCTGATATCTGGGCTAAAAGTTTATCCGATGAGTTTTTATTATGGATAGATATGGGTGAGCCTGCCTTTGAACGTATTAAAAAGGCCAGTCGAGTTGCCAAAGCGGTCTGTATCTATAGCTTTAATACAAAGTCTGACGTGTGGTGGAAACAGGGAGAGAGCGATTTTTCATCCCTTAAAAATTTAAGCGTATTTCAGTTTCAATTTGAACAGATCCAGCAACTTGCTAAGCTTGTCAAACGCAGCATGGAGCTGTCGATCACTATCTCGGGCGAATCTACCTATATTGCAACGGAGTTAGGCGAGTGTGAAGTCACCCACACTGTTTTACAGCAATCGTAATAGGCGCTATAATCCGCCACCTTATTCTAGCAACCAACACAGTGAACTAACATGAAATTTATTGTCAAACTTTTCCCTGAAATCATGATGAAAAGTAAACCTGTCCGCAAACGTTTTAGTAAAATGTTACAGGGAAATATCCGCAATGTACTACGTCAATATGATGAAGATGTTAAGGTTATTTTAGAATGGGATAAAATCATTGTTCGCACTGATAATAACAGCGCTGAAAATAAAGCAACATTGATAAAAATGCTTTCAAGTACACCGGGTATTGCGCACTTCTTAGAAGTGAATGAGTCTGAATTTAGCGATTTACATGATGCTTACGAACAAACAAAAGCACGTGTTGCTAATAACATCGACGGAAAAACATTCTGTGTACGTGTTAAACGTGTTGGTCATCACGATTTCTCCTCTATTGAAGCAGAGCGTTATATCGGTGGTGGCTTAAATCAACATACCGATGCCCTTGGTGTTAAATTAAAAGATCCAGATGTTACTGTGCGCCTTGAAATTAACAACCAAACCCTGTTCTTTATTGATAAGCGCCATGCTGGTTTAGGTGGTTTTCCACTCGGTACTCAAGAATCTGTTTTATCCCTTATTTCGGGTGGTTTTGACTCGGGTGTATCAAGTTATCAATTTATTAAACGTGGCTCGCGTGTGCATTACTGTTTCTTTAACCTTGGAGGCGCTGCACATGAAATTGGTGTTAAACAGGTTGCCTACCGTTTATGGCAACGCTTTGGTGCTTCTCATCGTGTTAAATTTATTTCTATTCCATTTGAGCCCGTGGTTGCTGAAATTTTAGAGAAAGTTGATAACGGTCAGATGGGGGTGGTCCTCAAACGTATGATGATGCGCGCTGGTAGTTTAGTGGCAGATCGTTTAGACATTGAATCATTAGTAACGGGTGAAGCATTAGGTCAGGTTTCTAGTCAAACATTACGTAACCTTTCAGTGATTGATAAAGTGACGGATATGCTTATTTTACGCCCGTTAATCGTAACCGATAAACAAGATATTATTGATTGTGCTCGAAAAATTGGTACGGCTGAAATTTCTGAGACCATTCCTGAATACTGTGGTGTGATATCACAGCGTCCAACGGTTAAAGCGGTGATGAAAAAAATCGAAAAAGAGGAAGCCAAATTTGACCTTTCTCTTATCGAAAAAGTAGTGCTAGAGGCAAATGTACTTGATATCCGCGATATCGGTAAAGCGGCGGATGAAGAGATTTCTAAAGTTGATTCAGTTTCTGAATTTTCTGAAAATGAAGTGATTTTAGATATTCGTTCACCGGAAGAAGAAGATGACGCGCCACTTGAAATTGAAGGCATTGATATTGAACATATTCCTTTCTTTAAATTAGCGGCTCAATTTGAAAAATTACCACAGGATAAAACCTATCTTTTATATTGTGCACGTGGGGTAATGAGTCAGCTACAAGCGCTGTATTTGAAAGAGTCTGGTTTTGATAATGTAAAAGTTTATCGTCCATAATTTATACTTTTAAGTGCATGCTCACAAAAATGGTGTTAAATGCACCATTTTTTTAGACTTTAATTATCATTTTTAGTATGGGCATCCTATCCTTTATAGCAGAATTATAATAATTATTGCCTGTCTGTGTTCTAAAAATTGTCAGAAATAATCAGTTAATTCAAGGTGTAAAGGTACTGTAAATGATTATTCTTGCTGTGAACTATCCGGACAGAAAACGGAAGGTCTAACGAGTTTCATCAGGGCTAATCCATCGAAAGCGTTAGCCTCGCCAATCTCTCTAAACATTATAGTTTATGTTTAAGTATTGGATTGGTGTTTAATCTCATGATCGAGAAAAGCATTTTGTTGATTGGTAACGGGTTCCGATATTGATTGCAATTGCTTCCACACTCTCTAATAAGGACGTTACAATGCCACAATCTACCCCGCAGTATAAATTAGTGACCGGTAAAGATGATGCTGAATTTTGTCAGCGTATAACCACGTTATTAACCGAAGGTTACGAGCTGTATGGCTCTCCATCAATTGCATATAATGGAGAATATATGGTCGCCTCTCAAGCGCTTATTAAATTGGAAACAAGATTATTGTAAACGGTACGTAACGTTTATATATAGTAATGTTGGTCTATAAAGCAAACTTATAACCACAGTTTGAGCCAGCTTTGTGCTTTCCCTAAATACTCATGCCAAACAATTTTACTTTTATAGAGTTGGTAAGCATTTGGAATATAATAATAACCAGGTGTTTCACCGACCCTATTTTTTGACAGGTAATTACTTGGTGCGGCAACGGGTGCGCTACCATACTTATAAAAAAGGCTTAATGCTCTGTCCATATGTGTTGCTGATGTAACTAATACCGAACGTTTACCCTTTATTAATTCTGACATTTTTAACGCTTCATCGTCGCTATCTAAATTATTATCTAAGCGTATTATTTTTTTTGCTGGTATACCCATCAGAATTGCCATCTCTTGCATCATTTGGGCATGGGATTTTGTATCACCAAAGCCTGAGCCAGAAACGATCAAGACGGCATTTGGATTCGCATGATAAAGGCGTAAGGCTTCTAAAAAGCGGCTGTTCGCAACACTTGAGAGTTGGCTATTAACCGGTAAACTCGGATCGGCAATGCCTCCTGAGCCCAATAGCAAGATGTAATCAAAATTTTGCGCCACATCGTACTGCGAAATAGGCGAATATTTACTCTCAAGAGGATGCACCATACGCTCTGCAGTTGGCAGAAAGCTGAGTAAAAAAATGAACATAAAACTAACAATTAATAAAAATTTTGCGGTTTTTTGTTTTTGGGTAAAAAAGAGTAAAAAGAGTGCAATGAAAAAAATAGTGAGAAATAAAGGCAATGGCATTAATAATCCACCGATCCATTTTTTTACTAAAAATAACATAACGTATTCCATCTTGAAAAATATATGTCTAAGTTAATATTTAACCTAGGGCTAACTAGTTGAATCATCATAACATTGTTGCAAATTTCAGCAATCCCATTTAGGTTGCAAAAAAGATAAAA
>JBAHZV010000138.1:0-21588 GCA_037132845.1 Psychromonas sp. | reverse complement strand
CTCCTTTTTGATTCTTCAGAGATGCAAATAGAATTGAAAAAATATAAATCCATTTATAAAATTGATTCTTTAACACAATTATTTAATCGATCTGAATTGGCTGAATTTCTACCGATCGTTGAGGCTGATAATTTTTATTATTATATGGGCATGTTTGATTTGGACTTTTTTAAAAAAGTGAATGATGACTTTGGGCATCATTTTGGTGATTTAGTATTACGACACACTGCTGAGTATCTTCGTTATAATTTGAAGATCGGATCGCTAGATCGCATTATTCGCTTAGGGGGTGAGGAGTTTATGGTCCTTATCAAATTAACGGTTGATGAGTTCGATGATATTTCTGAAAATATTTCAAAGCGAATCATCGGCTTTAATGATGGAAATTTATCGTTAAGTGGTGGCGTTGTATTATGGAATACCTTTGAAACAAGTTTTGACTTGGCTTATCGAGAATGTGATAAGTTACTTTATAAAGCGAAAGAGACTGGTAGACGAAAAATATTGATCAGGAAACAAAATGGAGAATTCGTAACTATAACAAACGAGTAAAATTAGACCGTCGTCAGGTAATAAGAAGCTCGCTCAGTATATTTGACACGGTTTTATGGCAGGATCATTATATCGTTGTTATCTCATTACTGATGACTATAGACCTTGAATATATTGCGCTTGCGTTGACAGAGCAACCATTTGATCAAGTTTTACTTTGACGGTCGTATCACCCGCGACCAAGCGACTAAAATAATCTAATAATTCCATTTTATCTAAGCGTGCTTTTGAGCCTGATCCAATATCAGTGAGGTCGATAAAAAACTCATCAAATAATCCAGAAAACGCCTCAACCACATCCATATTTAAGAATTGCTCATCATTATAAATGCTTGGGTAGCCACCTTTTTGTTTATCAACCGCAAAGGAGAAACCTTTTACGTTAGTGATAGTAGTGGATTTTTGGCATTTAAGCATGCAGCCATCTTCAATGGACGGTTTATTACAACCGACGGTTTGCTGGAAGAAACACTGTCTACTGGTCATCATTAAAATTGGATGATAAATGCTATACAACATTTTAAAGTTTTTAGGGCGTTTGATATTACGCATCTGGTTACGGTTTATCTCATTAGAAATAAACGCACCAGCGCAGTTTAAGCCCTCTTGCAAGGTTAATAACGCATAAGAGTTAGTGCTATTCAAAAAAGGTCCTGCAATCCACTCAATACCCAGTTCAGCGGCTTTAAGAGCAATACCGGTATTATTTGAGACAATACGTTGAGGTTTCAGCGTTTCTAATAAACGCAACGATTCAGTATAATCTTTACCAATTAATACCGCAGGAAACCAAGGTATTAAGCGTGGGTTTTCTAAGAAAAGTGTGATGTGTTTATTGCAGCGTTTTTTCCAACTTTCAGGCAATTTAAAGTAAATATCCGCATCTGTTTTTTCAGCAAGATAGATATCTTTAGGATCGCAAATCAATAATGATAAGGTCGGCTGTTCAGAAACTTTAGCAAAGGTTTCCAGCGGCGGTAATGCGATGGGTGCAATGGGTTTAACTTGACCATTAAGGATAAATGCCACATCGTTTTTCATTATAGTGAGTTCTTTAAAGGGCACACTTAAGCCCGTGTGTAAGTCCTCAAAATTGATGCTTTCTAACAGGTGGTCACCTTTTTTAAAGCTCTTAAAACGTTTTTCAATGGCCGTCGGTTGTATCGCAGACTCACCCGCTTCGATTAATAAACTCTTTGAGCTTACTCGGTGAGTTTGTCCTTCAAAGACTAAGGTCACTGTTAAGGGTTGACCAAGTTGACCAGCAAAGTCCATGCTTAATACTGGTTTTTCGATACTGATCTGTTTTATTTTTTCGGCAACAGAAGCGCTGATGGCATTTTTTTGAGCGGATAAATCACGTTGTACTTCTTGAATTTGTCGCACTGAAATAGCGCCATGTTTAGCGTTTGCATGTTGGAAGCTATTATCCCGTGGATTGTCGATAAACATATCTTTGGTTAAGTCGCCCTGTAAAAAAGAGTTAGTAAAATCACGATTAAATACTTTATAGAGGTTACTGTCATCACGCAGTAGTTGACCTGTATCAACAAATTGGTTGATCTGTTTACGCCAGCTATCAACCACGGTATGTACATATTGCGCACCTTTGATGCGCCCTTCTATTTTCAGAGAATCAACCCCTGCGTCCAGCAGTTCGGGTAAATCAAAATACGCAGAATTATCTTTTAAATTAAGTGGAAATTTATTGCCAGCAGGAGTCATTTCGTATTCATCACGGCATGCTTGACTACAACGGCCACGATTACCTGAATTACCCACACTGACGGAGCTTGAATAACATTGCCCTGAAAAAGCGATGCATAACGCACCGTGTACAAACACTTCGCTAAGGACATTATGGTCGTGCGCCACGCTTGAGAGCATTTTAATCTCAGGCAAATTCATTTCACGCGAGAGATTCACGCGTGTTGCACCGACTTTAGCAAGGAACTTAATTTGTCCTTCATTGTGCGTGGTTAATTGTGTCGAGGCATGAATAAGTAAGCTTGGGAAATGTTTTTTAAACAGATTAAAAAGCCCAAGATCTTGGACAATAATGCCATCAATTGAGGTATTAACCAGTTGATTAAGTAACTTCACCACGCCTTTTATTTCATGCTCTAAAATAACCACATTAAGGGTTAAAAACACTTCACACTCAAAACGATGTGCTAAACGCAAGATACCTTTGAGTTGTTCAAATGAGATATTGGTGGCACGATTGCGGGCATTAAACATATCCAAACCACAATAAATGGCGTTGGCACCTGCCACAATAGCAGCTTTAATCGCATCGATATCACCACCGGGGGCTAATAACTCAATTTTCCTACTCATTGTCCAACCTATCAACCACTGTGAAATTTGTGGGGATTCTACCTGTAACATCGAATCATTACTAGCAATGAAAACAAACAAAAAAGCCCTAATAACTCAATGGTTATTAGGGCTTTTTTTATGTTGTTGATAAAGGCTTAACTATTCCAAGGGTTACTTGGATCATAAGGTGCCTCTGAGGTTTCAGAGTTATCTTTATTTTTATTTGCACGTCGGTCTTTTGGGCGTTGCTGAGCAGCTGAACCTTGGTTAAAGGATGCGCGGTCAAAGCTCTGCTCATCACGTTTTTGCTGACTACGCTCTTTATGTGCAGAGGCCGCTTTTGCTTGTGATAATTCAATCGATTCAATGGTCAGTTCCATCGGCGAACGCACTACAATATGTAATGAAAAACCACGTTCTCGTGGTGCAAGGTCATATTCTGATTCTCGCGCTTTTGGCATACGTTTAAAACGAGAGAGGTAGAAATTTTCTATTTTAGTGCGCGCCCACTCTGTTTTTTTCAAAAATTTTACACTACCTTCGATGGAAGGATTCGTTTTAAAACAGTGAAAACGCATTGCTGCATATAATATTTTCCAGCCATAAAATTCAACAAGCTCAGTCAGTAATGTTTCACTGCTTAGGCCATGTAAGGGGTTATTTCTTTGTTCTTCTACACTTACGCTCATTTTTCTTTCCAAATTAAAAAGCCCTAATAATTATCAAGGCTTATCGTCATGACTCAGAGTATCGCCATTTAAGTTTATGTATCACCTTCGATTAAACATAATTGACTGAGTGCTGAGTATTAACTGTTTATTCTTTGTGTACATTAGCATGTGATGAGTGAACAGTTTAACTTAAATCTTTAAGATAACCCATCATAGAACATGCTTGTATACCCATGTTACTTCAAGATGCTTTTTCAGCTACATTATAGGTACATTGTTCGATGGCTCACTGGGGACATAGTTAAGCAAGTTTTGTTGCAAACTGACGCCTTGCAGTTTTAATTGATTAATACGTTGTAAATAAGCGGCGCCTTTTAATAAATGCAATGCCACATCAACCGCTTTACGCTCAGTGTAATGTTCTAAATAGGTGCCTTTTACCCAACTATTAAACGCGCCTAAACTTGGACCCGCCCAAATTTGATAATCCATTTCACGACCTTTCTCGCCAATATTAGACCAACGTGATGAAAGCCCTAAGTACCAACGGAAAATTAATGCCATTTTACGTTTCGGACTACTTTGCGCACGTGCTAACATCTGCGGATCACGAGCATTAAAAAAGTCGATAGTGGCGCTCCACACATCATCAAGATTCTGACGGAAAATCTGTTTCTCTATTTTTTCACGTTCCAACGGGGGAATCGCTTCGATAGAGTCATAGTTCACATATAAGTCATAAAGTTTATTGGCGCGCATGGCAAACATAGAGCCACGTTTAACCACTTGCAATTTAACCCCCATCTCAAACATATCAGCAGCTGGTGCCATCGTCACATCAGCCATTTCAACACCCGCTAATAACTGTCGAGTATGCTCAGATGCCCCTGCTTCTACACAAGCTTGATTGACCGAGCCCAGTACAATATAAGCAGCGCCCATATTAAAAGCGGCCAGTGTCGCTTCAGGCGTACCGATGCCCCCCCCCGCACCAACACGTAGAGCAGGAAAGAAGTTATAGTGCGCTTGAATCTCATCACGCAGGGCAATAATAGTGGGTAACAAAGTCAAAAATGGACGATTGTCCGTGTGTCCACCGGAGTCTGCTTCTGCGGTAATGTCATCGGCCATCGGTACGCGTAAGGCTAGCTCCGCCTGTTTTGCTGTGATCTTGCCTTGGCTTAATAATTTATCGAGCAATTTTTGCGGTGCAGGCTCCATAAAACGACGCCCAACTTCGGTGCGTGAAACTTTTGCAATGACTTTATTTTTAATCTGTACACTGCCATCGCTATTTTCACTTAATCCTGCCACACGATACCAAACAATATGCTCCGTTAAGGCTAAATAAGCAGAAGCTTCAACGGTTTCAACGCCCAATTTAAGGAATCGTTCTACCGCGCCACGCTCTAATGCTTCTTCAGAAGGTGCATGAATCAAGTTCACCGCATAAGGACCCTTTGGCAATCCTGCTTGAATACGTTTAATCGAATCCTCAATCACATCAGGTACTAACCCTGCCGCCCCAAATGAGCATAATAGCCCTGCTTTGCCCAATGCAATCACAAGCTCCACGGAAGCAATACCATTGGCCATTGCGCCACCGTGATAAGCGTATTTTACACCATGATGCTTTTTAAAATCGTTATCACCCAAGTCTTGTGGATTCAGTGCCTGTGCAAATGCCAGCACATCTTTATCACCGCTTTCTGAGACGCTTTGGCAAATACCAATACCTGCGCCATTCTGCGCAAGATAAATAGGCTCATGAAGTGACATAAGTGCGGCTTTAACCGCAGATGCGGCACGATTGATCGCACTGCCATCCACTTTCCAAGCCCAATTAATTTGTTGCTCATTATTTAATGTTAAAACGGTCATTATTTTTCCCAAAAATTGTTCGTTCAATTAAAACTTATTTGAAATTTGTTAACGGCTTAATTTCGTTAAATTTAAGTGCTCAGGGCGAAGCCATTTCTGAGACGAAAAGCGCAGTCAGCCATTAATGAAGGACATGAAAGCACGTCATTAATGGACTGACATGGCGACGGTCTGAGTCACTCAGCGTCGATAATACTTAATACAATATCTTTTACTTCATAGATACGCAGGCCATCTTTAGACAGATTGGCATCTCCCACTAAGCGCACTTCATGTTCAGTTTTGATAATATCAGTAATATGCACATCTAAGCTCATCTGTTTATTAAGTGGTGTTATCTGACCACGGTATTTCCAAATAACATTGGTCAGTGGCGCTTCAAAACGCGGGTTGTTAAACTGCGCGCCTAAATCATTTTTCAACGCGTAGGTTTGTAATAATTCAATAATCGCCTCCACCCCTAATGATCCCGGCATGACAGGATCTTGATGAAAGTGATAACGGAAAAACCAATCACTGGCATCGATAGTGCGCTCACCATAAATATAAGCAAGGTTGGCTTTACCGCCCCCCTCTACAATCGAAACCGTATCAACAAAGTTGAGCTGACCACCAGCTAAACGGTAATGTGGCTTAGTTTCTGTGCTGTGAAACAGTGTTAATGCTTTATCGGTCAAATCAAACGTCTCGATTTGTGCACTGGGCGTGTTGTTATCAACAAACCATGCATGAGTAATTTTACCGTTATCAATACCTAATTGGTTTGCTAAGGCATCACCGCCAAAGTAACCAAATACCGCTTTACCGGTATAGAATTTTTGATCGTCAACAAACATATCAAAGGTAAAACTTTGTATGATCATACCACCCGCCATCGTGGTGCTCAGCAATCGCGATTTATTAACGATGGTTTTACCACGTAAGTCTATTTTTTTGAGTAATTCACCGCTGCCATCAAGGTTACGGAAAAACAGATCTTTATCAGGATAAATCAATGTTGTGCCCATATAACCTGAGATAAAGCCGTTCGGTTGTAATGCAATCTCCATAATCAATGAATATGGCATCCAGTTATCAACACTGTTTTTAGTAAAATACCAGGCATCATGGGGCACAAAATATTCCGCCACACAACTGGATGGTTTTTTTAGATCCAAACGTGTGCCGGTAACTTCTGTCACTTGTGTCACCACTTGTAGATCACCACAAGGCGTGCGTGGTGGAATACGTCCTTTGTAAACATCAAAGGCGGGACCAAAACAGTTAGAGATGTTGCCCGTGGCAAACTCAAAAAGATGGTATGGCGTAAACGGTGTTGTATCGGGAGTGCGATTTTGCCCAACCACCCTAGGCGCTTCAAAATGTTTAATGGGTAACACACCTTTCTCTTTGTATGCATCAAAGTCTGATTCAACTCGCATCAAAGGGCGTTGTACATTTTTGAACGGTTGTACACCACGTTCATCGGTGATCAAGTCATATTCTACATCACGAATAGCGGCGCTACTTATCTCACTGACATGGTTTTCAAGCTCATTAAAGGCAGACTCAACGGCGACGGTGTTTTTAGTGGCCAAATGAGGTTCAGTTAATAACTGAACGTTATTTGGTAAGGTCACAGGATAAGCAGAATTCTGATCTTGCTCTTTTATTTCCATACACAGGTTTTTAAAGTCTACGACCACTTTTCCATCAAGAATAATATCAATATTAGCTTTGATAAACGGACGTGGTGACATGCCCATTTCAACCACTTCAAGGCGATAAGTTAAGGTATTAACCTGAGGTAATACTTGACCACGGCAACGTACTGTTTGTGCTTCACCCTGCATGGGTTGGAAACGAGCATTATTCACCGTACCATTCATGCCAAGCCATAACATAAAGAACATCGCTACTTGACCACAGCCTTCAGACATCAACGAGCCCGCCATCACTTGATCGCCTTGGAAATGACATGGGAAGTACCAGTGATTAGGATCAAGATCTTTCTGACCTTCAATCAATCCCAATCCCCAATGACCGCCCTGCGCATCAATTTTAGTAATACGCTCAATCATTAAGAATTTTTCAGATGAGAATTTCAGTGATGGGTTACGCCCTTGCTGATTATATTGCGCGCCGAAACAGCCTTCAATGTCACCCGCGACTAAGTGCATCATATCCGCATAGTTATATTGCGTTTTAGTATTAAGAATTAACGGTTTGAAATAAGACTTCTTGGCGGTTGCAAATTGTTCTTTATCTTTGTCCGTATGAATAACCCCTTTACCATCACGGAGTTCTTCATCGGTAAAGAAACCCGCACAACCATTACGCATGATAAGCACTTTTTTATCACCCACGTAACAATCGTAATGGAAGAAGAACAACAGTTGTTCTCCATTACGTGCATAAGAATCAATATGAATCTCATAACGTAATGTCTCACCACCAAAGGCCATGTCTTCAAGGAAGGTCAACTCACAATCAAGCAAACGATAAATACGTTCACTTTTGTTTTGAAAATCAATACCAATGTAAGCGATAAGCATCAAATCGCACTGCCCTGATTCAACCGAAACAGACCAAGGAATATGACCGTCAATTAAAAAAGGTGCATCCACGGGAATATCATACTCGGTAAACATCGAGGCTTTTTTGTATTGGTGAATTTTTGCATCAAGCTCCGTCACACGGGTGACTAACAAATAATCGGTGGTGGGCAAACGTACGCGACGTGCATAACCATCAATAATTTTATACTCATCACCAAATACCTTACTGATGTCCCCTTCTGCAAACTCCACCAAATCTGCAGTATCATAAATTACCTGCTGTGGTTTATTAAAACGCACTTGTAATGCTAAGGGTGGGTACTGATAACCCACCGGTCCTTTAATCGCAAAACCTGTATCCGCAATCGCTTCAGTGACACTTTTGGCAATGGGATCCACGACGTTTAATTCAGCTTGCAGTGCCTCCGTCTCTGGCGCTGTTTGCGGTCTAGCACGGTCGGGATTAACAACAGGTGCTTGCCCCGAAAGTAGCTGTGTTTGTAGCTTAATTAAGGTCGATATTTGTTGCCCGGCAACTTGACGTGCACGGATAAAAGCTTGGTGAGTTTGTGTTTGCTGTAAAATTTCATGACTGATTTTACTGCTCACGGCGGTAGTATTGCGATTAATTTGTTGAACATTGCTTTTTTTATTCATGTTAACTTTCTCTGAAGAGGTTACTGATGTTAATAACGGTGTGTATATTTTCGCCGTTTGTTGATCAGTATTGAGCAAGGAAATATCCACGCAAGGTTTTATATTCGTGACGGTACCGGCAACTTTTTTAGCCTTTAATTGCTTATTAATACGATTAAATATTGGGTTGGTGTGCTGATGAATAATCGTTTGCTCGATATCCCCCCCCCCTAATACAATCGATTTAATTAACGAGAACGGTTTCTTAGCACCCGCCAGTGGTGGCACTTTTTGACATTGATAAGCTTGCTCTGTCGCCGTTAAAATTAGGTGCGCACAGCTCATGTCTTTGCCCAAACCATTGATGGCAATGTTCGCTGGTTTATTGTCACTAAGTGACTTGTCATTAAGTAAGAGTGCTGATTTTATCAAGCTAACCATGCCCGATGCATTAAAAAGGTGGCCGACCTGACGTTTAACGCTGTCTATTTTTGCATTGCGATAACAGTTTGAAAAAGCTTCTTTTTCAGCGCGATTATCCGCTTCAAAACCACTGGCAAAGGCTTCCACTGTGGTCACTTGGCTAGCACTAATGCCCGCTTGTAAACAGGCTTTGTCACTGGCGCATTGTATTGCACTGGCATCACTACCGGAAACAAAACTAATTGCATCAATTTGTGCGTAACTATTATTCACCTGATGACTTGGTTTTAGCACAATCGCACCGGCACCTTCACCAACTAGCCAATGATTATTTTGCAACACATCAAGGTTATTCTCTGCCTGTTCAGCCACTGCACCATAACGCTGGCGTAAACTAATATTTTCAAAGGAGCCCGCTAAATCAACAGCAGCAATGATCACCGCATCAACATCGGAAGTTGCAAAAAGGTTTTGTGCAAGCTCAACACATCGATACACAGAGTTTTCTTCACTTGATACCGTAAAGGCAGGCCCATTGAAATCCCAAAGCGCTGAGATTCGTGATGCCATAATATTACCAATAAAACTGGTATATTGATTTAACTGTGCCGCTGACGCGATACTCTCTTTACAGATATTGGTCAGCTCATCTTGCTCGGTAGCATTTAAGTTAATGCCTTGCTGTGCGAGGCTATCGGCAATTTGGCTGGTTAAATTCACTCGGCCACGATATTGATGTAAATCCAGCTCAATTCCCATCGCCACCAATACAGCAACATTTGAGCCTTCTTGTAATCCAGCTTGTTGGGCTGCATTATCAGCGACTTTCATCATCATCAATTGTTGTGGGATGAGGCAATCCTGTGGATTCGGTGGCACTTTAAAACGTAAAAAATCAAGGTCAAACTGTTCGATATAACCGCCTGTTGGCGCGTTACTTAGATTAAGTGTTTGTTTAATCGCAACGTTTTTTTCTAGCCCTTTCCAACGTTGAGTGGGTAATTCACGGAAGGTATCTTGGTTACTGTCTAATAATGTCGTAAATTCTTGCAGGTTATTACACCGACCAACAATACAATCCATGCCTACGATTGCCATTGGGTTCAAGGTTGGCGCGGGATTAATATGTGCCTCAAGTGGTGTATCACCGCCCTGTAAAATTAAGTGTGCATTGCTGCCACCAAACCCAAAGACGCTGACACCTGCGGTGCGTTGTTCTCCTTTACCTTGCGTTGGCCAGTTCACCGTATCAATAGGCATCTGTGCTTGGGTTAAATAACCTTGTTTGGTGCTAATGGCATTTTCTAAACTGATAGTGGCTGGAATCACCCCCTCATTTAACGCATAAATAGCTTTGGTCAATCCCGGCATACCAGCGGCCGTTAGCAGATGGCCTAAATTAGATTTTGCCGAGCCAAGAAGCGGTTTATGATGATATTGGCTAAAGAACGTTTCCATTGAGGTTAACTCAACTTTATCGCCTTTGGGTGTCCCTGTTGCGTGACACTCAATATAATCCACCGTATCAGGTGAAACCTGTGCATCTTGATAAGCACGCTGATAAGTCAGTACTTGCCCTTTACTGTTGGGGCTTAATACAAATTCGCCTTTACCATCGTTAGACAGCGCGCCACCTTTAATAATAGCGTGAATAGTATCACCATCACGTAGCGCATCGCTATGGCGTTTAAGCACCATCATACCTGCGCCTTCGGCGGCAAACAGACCCTGTGAGTCATTATCAAAAGGCGCATGTTTATTATTCGCAGGGAAGGCTTGGAAAATAGAAAAACCCATATTAACAAACATCGGATCAGCACCAGAAACTGCACCGGCCAGCATCATATCGGCTTTACCTGTGTGCAAATAATCACAGGCCAGTTTTAAGCTGTAACATGAAGAGGCACAAGCCGCATCCAATGAAAAATGTGTGCCCCCCAGACCCGCCGCTTTTGCCAGCAATGCCGAAGGATAACCTGCCACCAAGGCATTATCAGGATGAATACCTTGTGGGGCCGTAAAATTAGTGAGTTTAAAATCCGAGGTGGTTAGTTGTTGCAAGGCATTTTCCACCACATGATGGTAAAAGGGCAAAAACAGATGGTTCGATGATTTAGTCGGAAAAGACAGATTACCTAAAATCAATCCACAGTGATTAAGTGCTTCGCTGCCCCAATAACCCGCATCTTTTAATGCTTGTTCGGTGACATATAAACCCCATTTATTAAGAGCATCGAGCTGATTAAGATAATCACCATTGAGTCCGCGTGCCGTAAAGGCACTGGCATCAAATTCAAAACCACGTATATAACCGCCATACATACAATAAAACTTATCGGACTCCCCTTTGTTTCCTAGATAAGTCGCAGGATCCACGCCCATCTCAGTGGCAGTAATGGGTGTTCTATTATCTTGTTTATTTAATAACTGTGTCCAAAACTCCTGTGGCGCACTTGAGCCGGGGAAGAGGTTGGCGATACCCACAATGGCAATATTTTCCATACATTTTCTCTTTTAAAACGGCCATGGCCGAATAATATTTTGCTAGCGACCTGTTACTTTGTCTGCTGCAATACGGGTGTTAATACGACTTGTTGCAATATAGAGCCTTTAAAAAAGCGTTCAATATTGATATCAACACCAAAGCTGATTAATTTGGCAACGGCGCGCGCATAGGTCAGTTGATTGTCTGTTCCTTTGGCATTAACCGCCACGGTAATATGATTTTCATCATGTGTTTTCAATATTTTATCTGTCCAACTACAAAGCGATCGACCGGCCCCCATCTCAATAAAGATCTGACAACCTTTGTCTGCTAAGGTATTCACCAAACGCGGGAAATCAACGGGTTCACAAAGGCATTTTGCAATGCTCATGGCAATTGCTTTTTGATGCTGTGGAATGGGCAAATAACAAGAGCTTGAAATCATCTTTGTTGGGATACGCGCGGTTACTGGCATGTTATAAAGCACCAGCATATTGTCATACTCTTGATAGGCAGGCGCGCTGTGTATCGCATTGGCCATATTCAGTGGCATAACCCGCACACCAAGACGTTTGATGACCGCTAAACAGTCCGCAGGAAAACCAGCTATCACTAATGAATCTGGGGTATTAATAATGGTGACATAAACGCGCTCACCACGTTGGATCTCTTTTTCAACCTCGCTAAGGGTGCCTTTAATGCTGTAGGTTTCCCAAATTTGCTCAAATTCACCGTCTTTAATATCAGGTAAGTTCCACAGCGTACGAATAGCGCGCAACTCACTGGAAAGTTGATGATTAAAAGTATCAGAGTTGGCTAAACGTGCGCTCATCAGACCCGGTGTTTGCCAACAACCCAGGGCCGCAAACATACTGATTTCACCCATACTATAACCACTGGCAAAATCGGCTTTAATATTAAATACTAACTCAAAAATTTTAGTAAAAACACAAGCATAACCAACACCACATTCAGCAATATTAGCCAAACTATTACGCAGCTGTAAATCCAAATTTTTAAGCGTTTTAAAATCCAACGCCACGACTGAACGTGGATTAAGCAATTCATCCTTCAATGATGCACCTATGTTGTCTGCCAGTGCTATTACCGCAGGATATATTTCTGGGAACAAATGAAACAAATCGCGTCCAAGACCCACATAAGTCGCGCCAATACCGGGGTATAAAAAAGCACTTTTAGCAGACTTATCAGGCTGACAAGTAAAGAAACTGCCCTTCGGTGTTTTCCAATCAGACTGTTTTAAAAAGGCCAGTTGTATGCCTTTTAAACTAAGCTCAATTTCTTTATTAAGCTCATCAACAGAGTCGGCAATTAATATCACGTTATAGACAAAGTGATGTTGTTGATACTCTTCATAAAGTGTTAACGCTAAAGCTTTTAAATCAGCCGCGACGTGAAGTTGCTTAAGGTTAGTTAATAAGCCTTGCTCATTGTCTGCACCGACAATAAATAGCGACTGTTTAAGATGATTGCTAAAACCATTTTGATGCACCGAGATATCAGCGTTTGCGCTTAAAATAACATGGCTATAATGATGTTCACTGAGTAAACTAAGTCCGTTGAGTCGCACTTGTCCTGATGCACAAGGAAAGACAGGAGCCGCTTCATTAAACAAATAGAATGGCGAGCCTAACCATTGCGTTAACAAACCAGATTGTGGCGCAGACCAATCTTTTATCGCCGGACGGTAACGCTGTTGTAATGAAATAACACTGTGGATAAGGCTCATTAACTGCGATAAAACACCATTGTCACCTAATACACTTTTCTGACAGCTGATCGCCGTGGTCAGTGTTTTCTGACCATTAATACGACCATAACTCTTCATTAACGCCTGTTGTTCTAAAAGATTTAACGGTGCATTGACACAGGCACTGACTTCTAGTGCATTTATTGCTCTTCCAACGCTGGCAGGCGCGTTTAACGCACTGTCGATAATATCGTCTATTTCACTCTGTTCGCCACGGCTGATATGGTTGATCGTCGCGTACCGCACACTATTATGCTGGGTCACAAAGGATTCGCTCGTTAATAATAAACAAGCAGCACCTTGTAAGCGTGCATAATCACGAAAGCTTTCATCAAAACTTATCGTGGCATGGCTAACATTATTTATCTGAGTTGGCAGAGATGCACTTACGATCAATACTGCGATATTTTCAGATTTAATCATTAACTCAGCACAGTGCAATGCCTCACCGAGGTGAGACACGCTTTGTTGACTTAAATAACCATCACTAATATTTGTCTTAACAGCATCGTTCACAACAAGTAATGCCACTTGCTGTGCGCGAAGATTATTAGCCTGTAAGACAGGTATGACACATTTTTCAATCAGCTCAGTTTCGCTATCGCTTAATCGTTCTGTGCTGCTTAATGGCAAACCTCGATACAGGCTAGCTTCAACTTCATCGATGTTATTAAGTCCATTGAAAATAGCGTTAAAGCCAATCACAGCGAGCTTGGTATCAATAACCTGTAAAACCATTATTTAGTCACTTTTAAAAAAAGATCATTGAGACTTTCACTGGCCGTTACCTGCACGCCTTCGATGCAAGCAAGGATCTGTTTTTTCTCATTGATAAGTGTGATATCTGCAGTCACTTTTTTATTACGTCTGTTGGTCGTCATGTTCAAGACCAGATAAAAGGGCTGATCAACAGGTACTTCCTGATAGACAGTCCAGTTCGCGGTTGCGGTTGGTAAACTACCCAATCCGAGCTGCTTACGCACCCAAACCAGCAAGGCTTGATAAACAAGATCGTTAGCAAATACATTATTAAGCAATACATCAAATTCACCCTGCACCTTTTGTACCGTGCCATGAATCAAACAGCTCAGTAATAAACCTTGCTCATCACAGTGATTAACCGCCGTAATGCCCTGTAAACTCTCACCATGAAACAACGTACCATTGTCATACAAATCATGAGACTGTGTGCATAATGCGGGTAAACTACCCTCATAAACAGGTAAGTTTGGTTTATCTTTAGCAAGCAATAAAACGGCACTGTAATGAAAAATGGCTTTCTCTGCATCATTAACACTGGTGATTTTTACCTCCACGGTTAACTTCTCCGCGTCATCACTTAGCAGTGTTAGAGCAATACTATAATCACTTGCTTGTGTGCCATCAAAAATAATGCCTTTAAGCAATTTGTAATGTGTTAACCCTAAGTACTGATAACCCACATAAGTGGATGTAGCGGCTTCCACCATCCACGCAATTGCACAGACAGTTGGAAACACAGCGTGACCAGAAATTTGGTGATCGCTAAAAAACGCATTGTTAGTCGCTAAGAGATTTTTAGATAAGCGACTAACCTCAGGCTTTTTTACAGCATTTTCCTCAATAGCACTTTCTTTAATAACGACGTCAGACTCTGACTCACCGCCCATATCGTTGCCCACTAATATTTGTGGACAACGATTACTGTCTGCCGCCAATTCGCTAACCAGTAACTGTGCGCCCGCATCTAATGGAATAATGTACACACCACGCTCCTTAAACATACGTTTAAGCGCGGCGGTTACCATGCCTCCGTCCCAAGGTCCCCAGTTGAAACTCAGTACCTGTGCTGTTGGGTTAAGCTTTTTAAAACGATAAGCAGTTTTATTTAAAATATCGTTAGCAATCGCATAATCCGATTGCCCCGGGTTGCCATAAAAGCCAGCAGCCGAAGAAAACAATACTAAATGCTTTATTTTATTTTGCTCTGTACAACTTAACAGCGATAATAAGCCATCAATTTTAGTGCGATACACCGCTTCAAAATCCGTTAATGATTTTTGCTCAATGAATTTATCCGCTAATACACCCGCACCATGCATAATGCCGGTGATATCACCCCACACATCGGTAATGGATGATACCGCCTTTTTTACACTGGTTTTGTCGGTGACATCAGCACTTACATATTGTGCAATACCACCCACAGACTCAATCGCATCGAGCGTTTGTTTGATTTCACGATTGGCAAGCACTGGTTTAATAAAGTTCGTCACTGCCACAGGCGTTGGTTTTTCGCCATGACTGATAAGGTGTTGCATAGCAGCTTTTTTAAGTGCGACTTCATCATTGATACCTTTTGCCCAGCTTGGCTCACTGTCTTGGTAGTCTGAGCGCCCCAGTAAAATAAACTTACATTGATAGGTTTGCGCTAAACGGATAACACAATGTGCTGTCACCCCTTTCGCCCCACCACTGACTAGAAACAGTGAATGCTGATCAATACTGTTACCTTGAGTTAAGGCATAACTATTCGTTTTTTCACCAATTAATGTTAAACGACCATTTTTATTAAAGCCCACTTCAACGGGTAGCTTTTGGCTATCATTAAACTCATCAAAAACAATGTTCGCCACTTTATCTGCACCGAATTTAGTAGCAACATCAATGGCACGACAGAAAACCGTTGGCCATTCATGGCTTAAGGTTTTAGCCAGTCCTGTTAAACCTGTTTGTACCAAATCACTGCTTGTTTCATTATCTTCAACACCAAATGCACCACCTTGGCGTGTTACCACCAAAAATGATGAACGGACATCGTTATTGCTGTTTTTAGCAAGCCCAGTTAATTTCGCTAACAAGAAAGCAAGTTGTAAACCTTGTTTGCTTGCTGGTGGATATTCGATACCTGAGATAGTTGATTTTGCTTGTAAGTAGATAACTGACTGCCAACTCGCTTGCGTTGCTAAAATCGTTTGTAACTCCTGTTCATCAAGCGCTTCTAGTTTGATGACATTAATTGACTTAGCAAATGATTTTGAACTGCTTGGTGTTACCCATGATGGTGTTAATACCGTCACCGACCAACCTTGCTCAGTCAATTTAGCCGCCAAGCGTATGGCACTACCTTCTCCATCATTAACCAATAATAAATTTTCACCATTGATGGTGGTCTCTTGAGCGATGACGGCATCAATATGTTTAACCACGACAATACGACTGGGTGCAGGAATAAAGTCATGATTGATTTCACTAACAACAGGAGTGATAGCTGAAACAGCATTGCCCGCTTTCGATTGCATATAAGTAACGATTTCGCCCAGTGTGCGCAGTTCAGCCAAATCTTCAGGATTAAGCTCTGGCAAATCAGTGATGTCATCTTGCACCGCACCTAGAATCTCAACACGTTTAATTGAATCAATACCGAGATCTGCTTCCATGTCCATGGAAAGTTCCAGCATCTCTGTAGGATAACCGGTTTTATCGGCGACCACAGACATCATCACACGTTGGATTTTATCTAAATCAATCGGTGCAGATGCCACTGTCGTAGCGGCAGAAACGGATGTAACAGGACTAGCGACAACAACATCACCTGCTTTAGATTGCATGTAATTAACAATTTCACCTAAGGTGCGCAGTTCAGCTAAATCTTCAGGGTTAAGCTCTGGCAAATCAGTAATGTCATCTTGCACTGCGCCTAAAATTTCAACACGTTTAATTGAATCAATGCCGAGATCTGCTTCCATGTCCATAGAGAGCTCCAGCATCTCTGTAGGATAACCGGTTTTATCGGCGACAACCGCTAACATTACGCTTTGGATTTTATTGAGATCAAGTGCAGGAGCAACACTCGGTGCAACGGGCGTGATTGTTGGTGCGCGTGTCAGTTCAGTTTGCACTTGAGGTTGAGGAGCCACTTTTATGGCCTCATCGGATGCTACCTGTGGCGCAATATTAACCACTGGTGCAACGGGTTTTAGCGACGCAGTCACTGAGTGAGTTTGCTCTGCGAAACTGTTTAACATCTTACTCATGTTATCCGTTTGATTATTCAGATAAGTTTCATGTACACGTAAGGTTTCTGATTGGAAATGATGGTACAACCCTAAGGTTTTATCTAAACTTGTTGATAATTGCGCCGTACCAGCTTGTGCAGACAATACCGCTTGAAACGTTTTTGCGTACTCTTGTGGCCCCTGCATATAAGCTTGGTGAACATCCAACAATTGCGATTGATGATTAACAAAGTTCTCAACACTACGTTCAATCGCGTTGGCTGCATCGTCAGTACCGGTAGTTACAAAATGATCAGTGCCATTTTTCTGCACATAAACAATTTTTTCAACTTCCACTATTTTTTCAACAATCACCTCTTTAATAACTTCTTTAACAATGATTTCAGGTGTTGCACTACTGATCTTCCAACCATCATTTAAGGCATCATTAAAGGCTTTTTGCGTTTTTGGATTAACATAAGAAGCACCGGTTAGCTTCATCGCTAAGGGTGATTTTTTAGGGGAAACTAATGGGCGTTGTTGCGCAGAGTAAGGGTCAATATTATCAAGTTCTAGCCCCAATACCGCCATTTCAACGGCAGCCAGACGCAGCTGTTGATCTGCTGATTTTTTAGCATTGTTATTAACCGCAATGGTCACCACATCGTCTTTATCCGCAAGAATATTGTCCACCAAACGTGTTAATACATTTTTAGGACCAAACTCAACAAAGATTCGCCCACCAGCCTCATAAAGGTTATCAATTTCTTGGTTAAAATGAACGGATTGTAAAATATGATCTTTCAGTGCGTGTTTAATTTTTGCGCCGTTATTCGCATGTGCTTTGCCCGTACCGTTGGCAAAAACAGGTATTGTTGGCGTGTTAAACTCAACACTATCAATTACATCCGCAAAAGGTTTTTGGGCATGTCCGACTAGCTCAGTATGGAAAGCAGCTGAAACCGGTAGCTTCACGACCTTATAACCTTTGCCTTGTAACTGCTCAACAGCAATTTCAATTTGCGCTGTTTTGCCCGCAATCACGACTTGGTTATTCGAATTGTAATTCGCAATAGAGACATCGTTAATGTCTTTAATATCTTCTGCTACTTTCTCTGGTGCACCCACCACTGCCGCCATCGTACCTGAGTCAAAGCTTGCATCAACAGATTGTCCTTCAGGGGCAGCCATCGCCGCACCACGACTACGTGCCAATAACATATAATCGTCATCCGAAACAACATCCGCAGCCCACAGCGCAGTTAATTCGCCAAAGCTATGTCCGGCTGCAAAATCAATGGTTAAGCCCGCTTGTTTAAAGGTCTTAAATAAGCCCGCACTAAACGCACCAATAGCCGGTTGTGCATGTTGCGTTAAGCGTAACGCTTCTTCTTGTGCCTTGCGCCCCTCAGCAGAGAATACAGGAATAGGGAAGACAGTGCTTGATAACGGTGCACGATCCGCATTATGAAATTGTTTATCCATTTGTGCGCTGCTGGCTAACATGCTTGGGAAATTGCACGTTAAATCACGCCCCATATTGACATATTGAGAGCCTTGTCCAGAGAAAAGTGCAACCACTTTACCACTGACATCAAGACCCGTTTCACGATAATAAATGCCTGATGGATTGCTCCATGAACTTGTTTCATTTGCTAATTGTTCAATAATTTGATTGATTTTTTCAATCGCTTGATTTGCATTTTTAGCTATAAAACCACATCGCGCTAACGCTTGCGTTGGTGTTTTAAATGGATTTTCAATCAATAATTTATTAAAAGCATAAGCCTGTAAATCAATTTCTACGCTTAGTTTTGTTAAGTAATTTTTTAATAAGGCCGTTAATGCACTTTTGTTGTTTGCACTGAGCACAAATGTTTGTGGCACTTCATTAAGTCGATATGCACTATCATGGCTCGCTTTATATTCTTCTAATACGAAGTGGTAATTGGTGCCACCAAAACCAAATGAGCTAATACCCGCACGGCGTTTGATACCATCAGCGCGAGGCATCCAAGGACGTGTTTCATTATTGATATATAACGGTGAGTTTTCAATTTCTAACGTAGGATTGGGGTTATCAACGTTAATCGTTGCGGGCAATACTTTATGGTGCAACGCGAGCGCTGCTTTGATCATACCAGCAGTACCAGCAGCGGCCTTAGTATGACCCACTTGCGATTTCACTGTCCCCAAAGCAATATGCTGTTTCTGCTCATTATTTTCACTAAACATGGTATTTAAAGCACTGAATTCTGCCGCATCTCCCGCTTTTGTGCCCGTGCCGTGTGCTTCGATTAAACCACAAGTTAACGGGTCAAAACCAGCATCTTGATAAGCACGTTTTAATGCTTTTACTTGCCCAGATGGACGTGGTGCATAGATAGATTTAAAGCGACCATCGGAAGAACTACCAATGCCTTTAATCAATGCGTATATTTTATCACCATCGCGCTCTGCATCTTCAAGGCGTTTTAGCGCAATCATACCGACGCCTTCACCAATCATCATGCCTTTTGAGTTTTCATCAAAGGGACGAATATCATCACCGTCAGTAAATGCCGGTGTTTTAGAGAAAGACATATACATAAACGGTGAGTTATCACAACAAACACCCCCTGATATCATCATCTCAGAACGATACTCTAGCAAATCTGAAACGGCCATTTTAATGGCTGCCAGCGAGCCTGCACAAGCAGCATCAACCACACAGTTCGTGCCACCAAAATCAAAACGATTAGCAATACGACCGGCAATAACGTTACCTAACATGCCTGGAAATGAGTTTTCTTCCCATGGAATATAAGCTTTTTTATACTTATCAATAATAATATTACGATCCGCTTCGCTGACACCCGAGGCTTTTAATACCTTGTCTAAAATGGGTCCTTGTAGACGCGAAGTTAAAGGGGCAATTTGTTTTTGGCCACCGCCCACTCCTAAGGTGATACCAATTTTATCGCGATCGTAGGCATTTTCATCACTAATGCCCGCATCGGCTAATACATCACGCGCGACCACCAATGACATTAATTGAGTGATATCGGTTAACTCTAAAATATTAGGTGGCAGACCAAATTCCATTGGGTCAAAGTCTATTTCCGGTAAAAAACCCCCTCGTTTACAATAGGTTTTATCGGCAGCTTTTTTATCACTGGAGTAATAATCATCAATGGCCCAACGGTCTTCAGGGATATCTTTAATACCATTTACCGATTCAACGATGTTGTCCCAGAACTGCTCAAGGTTTTTAGTTTCTGCAAACACAGAAGCCATACCCACAATTGCAATAGGACACTCTTGAAGTCTTGAATTAAGTTTTTTATCTTGTACTGTTTCAATGATATCAAGATTTTTTTTGTTAGACATAGTTGTTACTCCAATTAAAATTTGATTGCATTTTCGGTTATATTTTCATTATTATTGTTATCTTCTAACAACCGAAAACGACTTAAAAATTCGTTATAATTTTTTACTAAAACACGGCGAATATGGTACGGCGCCTTTTTTAAGACATAGCTGATATAACGCTGGGCAGCTTGATAATCATCGTCATTGTAAAGATCCACATAAATCCAATTACTGGTTAAATCATGTGCCATTAACAATGAGGTTTGTGGTTCAGTTTGTTCTGTTGAGGCTTGGGCCAGAAAATCAGGCAGAGTAATTAAATACACTTGTACAACATCTAATGCCGTTAATGCTTGTAAAGGCGCATCACATTGACCCATCTGTTGACGCATCTGATTTAAAAAATCGGTCATCGCCTGGGGGGAAACAACCGAATTAATCACTTCACTGGACAAGCTTTCTTCAATCGCCACCTGTACATAATTTGCATCTGAATCATCTTCATCAAACTCCTGCATATCAGCAAGACGTGATACACCATGGCGTTTTAAACAGCGTTGTAAGCCCGCACGAGAGGTGTGTGGGTTAATAAATTCTTTACAGACACTAAGTAGTTCATCAATCGAAAGTTTTAGGCGCAGACGTAAATGCACCACAACATACTGCTGTGCTGGCGTTAGTGTGGTATTAAGTTGCTTGGGAATATGTGAAACATCATCGGTAGATGAACGTTTACGCCATTTACGCACGGTCGACTCCGACACTTTCAACAAGCGTGCGAGCACCGCTGTTGCTAAGTCTGATTCGTGAATAAAGGCACGTATCTCAGGGGTTGTAGTGGCATTCTTATGTTGTTTGGGCATGTAGTATAGACTTTATTAAGTGTTCAAAATTAATTAAAACTTCTTTTAAAGATAGCAATATACACAGGTATCACACCCTACACAATCACCCGATACTTTTATTTTCACTTTATTTTTAA
>JBAHZV010000020.1:0-13299 GCA_037132845.1 Psychromonas sp. | reverse complement strand
TGCGTTAGTGGGGACTTTTGTCAGTGCCAATAGTTATGCTTTCCATGCGCTTGATGGCAGTGGCTACCTATTTTTAACGGATCAGCTTATTAAGCTAAACAGTCAAAATCCACAGGTAGCGGCACGTTTAATTACGCCACTGATTCAATTTAAACGTTTAGATACAAAGCGTATTAGTTTGATTAAAGTGCAATTAAATCGGTTGCTGAAAATTGATAACTTATCGTTAGATTTGTTTGAGAAAGTAACCAAAGCATTACAGCATAGCGCTTAATTAAACTGTCATTGCTAGCACCGTGCGTTTTTCCTTCTACATTTCATTTGTTGCCCTCTTTGATTTGAATGCAAAGGGGCATTTTCACTATTTCCACTTTGAGTTGAGCTTTTTCACGTAGATTTCAAAAGTATGTTGTATGCTAATTGTAGGATAAATTGCATTAATTATCTGTTAATAATAGAATGAAACGAAACAAATACTCTAAAAATGCAGAATAATAATGATTATTATCAATAAGATACTGTGTATTTTTATATTAAAGTTATCCCACCATGCAAGCTGTGAACGCCTAAATATAGGGATGCTTGCTAAGCCGTGATGAAAGGCATTGTTATTTATATCAATTAATTATAAAAATAATGATAATGTTAAGTAATAATTACACTGAGAGGCAACGCTTTTTTTAATTTGTATTACAATATTATTTGATAAAGTTATTTCGGGCGTTATACGTCTTAGTTAACAGTGATGGGCTCTGTTGGTTATGCGTTAAAAGTAATAACGATTAAATAAAATTGCGTTTGTTTTTGGAGTAAAGGATGGAAAAAATTAATATTATTTGCGTTGATGATGAACGTGAAGTGTTGGACTCAGTGGTACGTGATCTCGATTATTTTAGTGATGTTTTTAATATAGAAGAGTGTGAGTCTGCAATTGAATGTTTGGAATTATTAGAGGAACTCGATGCAAATCAAGAGTCTGTGGCACTGATTATCTCTGACCATGTTATGCCCGGCAAAACAGGCGTGGAACTTTTAACGGATGTGGAGCAAGATCCGCGTTTTATGGGAACCAAAAAATTACTCTTAACGGGTCTTGCTACACAAGAAGATACGATTAAAGCCATTAATAACGCCAAGCTTGATTATTTTTTGGAGAAGGTTTGGGATCCTGCTGAATTATTGTTAACCGTGAAGGAGTTAGTCACGGAGTATATTATTGAACAGGACATAAATTATAGCGCTTATGTCGAAAAATTAGATGCCACAACAATGAAGCGATTAATTAAATAACACTCTCTATACCATATACGACAAGATACAAAGTCAGCAAGGAATCTTGTGCCCAGAGTGCCGACCCTGTATTTTGCAGTACTTGGTGTAGCTTGTCGTAGCTATCTTGCTATCTGCTTGAGCTTTCCTGATAACAACTCCTGTTTATATATATCAACCCAAAAGGCCGTTGCACCACAGACTGCAATCGGCATGATCACAAAGTTAATAATTGGCAGGGTAGTAAAAAAGCTGATTAACATACCAAAGGTTAAACTTTTACCTAGTTTTCCAGATAATGCTTTTTTCATATCAGAAAAAGGAACCTTATGATTATCGAAGGGAAAATCTGCGTATTGAATCGCCATCATCCAACCCGTAAAAACAAACCAAATAAAAGGTGCGATTGTCTGTCCAAAAGCGGGAATTAAAAACAGTAACAAACAGCCCAATAAGCGTGGAATAAAATAGGCTAATTTTTGACATTCACGTTTAAAAATCCGTGGGAGATCTTTCATCAAATCCATAAAACCATCATCATTGATCGGCTTTCCAGTCAGTAAGTTTTCGGTTTTTTCTGCTAATAAACCATTAAAAGGTGCGGCAATCAGATTGGCAACCGTTGAAAATAAAAATGAAAAACTGACCAGAATCGAAAAAATCAAGAATGGCCAGAATAGGTAAGAAAGCCAACTTAACCAATCAGGTAACGCCGCTATATAATTATTTATCCATTGAGTGATGCCACTAAAAAGAAACCAAAAGGCACTCGCAAAAATAAAGATATTGATCATAAGGGGTATTAATACAAAAATTCGAAGTTTTGGATGACTTAATAATTGTGCGCCTTTAAGTAGGTAACGCACACCAGAAAGTGGCGTGTTAATGGGGGAGGTATTTAACATTCGTTTTTCCATATTGGTAAAAATGAGGTAATTCTACTCTGCTTTAATTCATTATTGCTATAAAATATTTAATCACCCGCTTTTTTATAAAAAAAGTGGCCTAGTGATGGACGATCGCCAGCATTCAATGCTAGGTTAGAGTTATTACCTTTATACCTCCAATTAAGAGTAACAAAAATGCAACATTTTCAATCCATTTTAATTGTTATCGGTGTTCTCGCTATCGGTGCAGTGTTAGTTCATGGCTATTTATTGAGCCGTAAGGAAAAAAAGGCCGCCTCTGAGAATCTCACTGAGCCGACCATGACAGTAGATATGTTTGCTGAAAAAACATCACCCGCAACTGAGCTGTTAACCGATGGTGTGATCAGTGATGTTCGTATTATTAGTCACAAAGAAGAGACTGAAATAGTTGATATTGATTTTTCAGAAATTTTAAACGATGAAAAAGAGGATAATATTAATTTTAATAACAGCGACTTTGATACAATTGCACCGCTTGGTCAAGTCTCTGCTAAAGCGTTACAAACTGATAATGATCCACTTAAAAATGAAGCTGATCAACCCTCTGATCTGTTTATTTTTAATGTCACAGCGAAAGAAGGTAAATTGCTTGGAGGGCATGAATTACTGCAATTTTTCTTAACCTCTGGTTTCCGTTTTGGAGAGATGTCTATTTTCCATCGCCATGAAAATCCTGATGGTACTGGGCCGGTATTATTCAGTATCGCAAATATGATGGCACCTGGGGTCTTTGATCCTGAATATATGGAGCAATTTAAATCTGAAGGGGTGTCTTTTTTCTTAACCGCACCGAATAAAGATATTAATATTAAAAGCTCTTTTGACTTGATGTTACGCGCCGTCGAGCAGATGGCGGAAGAGTTTGATTGTGAAGTGTTAAATGCTGATCGTAAAAGAATGACTGAAGAACAATTTATTGAATACAATAGCCGTCTCTTACACTACATCTAGCCGACCTATGCTAAACTGTACGTTCTTTTAAAACCTCGTATAGCGAGGTTTTTTTATAAATAAAATCAGGGTTACAATGAGTATTAATCACGACATTCAGCAATTAAGCATGCAACTCGAAAATTATAATTATCAATATTATGTGCTTGATGATCCCTCTGTGCCCGATGCAGAATATGATAAAATTTTTCAGCAACTGGTTCTTCTTGAACAACAAAATCCACATCTCTTGTCTGCTAACTCCCCCACTCAAAAAGTGGGTGGACTTGCATTAAGTAAATTTGAACAAGTCACCCATCAATTACCGATGTTAAGTTTAGATAATGTATTTAACGAGCAAGCACTCAAAGATTTTATGGCGCGCGCGCAGGATAAATCGACGGGCGATCAAATTACCTTTTGTATTGAGCCTAAACTTGATGGACTGGCGGCCAGTATCATTTATGAAAATGGATTGTTAATTCAAGCCGCTACTCGTGGTGATGGACAAACGGGTGAAAATGTCACCGAAAATGTCAAAACCATTAAAAACTTACCCCTTAAACTGCGTGGAGATAATATTCCGGCATTATTAGAGGTGCGTGGTGAAGTGTTCATGTTAAAAGCGGGTTTTGATAAACTGAATAAAAAACTCACCGATGCAGGTGAAAAAGCCTTTGTCAATCCACGTAACGCAGCCGCCGGCAGTTTACGTCAGCTTGACTCTAAAGTGGCTGCCAGTCGTCCGCTGGCTTTTTATTGTTATGCAGTGGGGGTTTTTGACGGTCAATTACCTGATAGTCAGTTTGCACGCATTGAACAATTAAAAGTATGGGGACTACCGGTTTCTGAAGAAGTGAAACAGGTTACTGGCGAGCAAGCCTGTCTTGATTATTATCAAGCGATTGAGAAAAAACGTCCTCATTTAAGTTATGAAATAGATGGTGTTGTCTATAAAGTCGATGATATCAACTTGCAGCAGACACTCGGTTTTGTCGCCCGTGCACCACGTTGGGCAACGGCTTATAAATTCCCGGCAGAAGAAGCTGTGACCGTTGTTGAAAATGTAGAGTTTCAAGTTGGTCGTACTGGTGCGATCACGCCAGTGGCAAAACTGAAACCCGTTTTTGTTGGTGGTGTGACGGTGTCTAATGCCACTTTGCACAATAAAGATGAGATAAAACGCTTAGGTATTTTAATCGGTGATGCCGTGGTTGTGCGTCGCGCTGGGGATGTTATTCCGCAGGTGGCACGTGTTATCCTTGAGAAACGCCCTCGCTTAACCACTACAGAAATTGTATTTCCAAAAGTTTGCCCTGTTTGTGAAAGTCAGCTGGAACGCATTGAGGGTGAAGCAACTATCCGATGTACCGGTGGCTTATATTGTGGCGCACAACGTAAAGAAGCCATTAAACATTTTGCCTCACGCAAAGCGTTAGATATCGATGGGTTAGGTAATAAATTAGTGGAGCTATTAGTGGATCATAATCTGATTGATTCGCCTGCACAGTTATTTTCATTGAGTGCAGATAAGCTTTCTTCTTTACCGCGTATGGGTGACGTCTCCGCTAAAAAACTGATCAACAGTTTACAGCTGAGTAAAAAAACCACTTTGGCGCGTTTTCTTTATTCACTTGGTATTCGCGAAGTCGGGGAAGCCACTGCTAATAATTTAGCCAACCACTATAAACACATTGATGTGTTAAAAAGTGCATCGGTTGAAAACTTGCAATCGGTGTCCGATGTTGGTGAAATTGTTGCTAAACATATCTATTACTTTTTCCGTCAAGCGCATAATATAGAAGTGCTAAATCAATTAGTCGAAGCAGGGATACATTGGCCAGAAATAAAACAACTTGAACAGGATGAATTGACATTAGCAGGGCAGATATTTGTGATCACCGGATCATTTACGCATTTGTCACGCAGTGATATTAAGTTGGCTTTACAAAATTTAGGTGCGAAAGTTGCAGGCAGTGTCTCTAAAAAAACGAGTGCTGTCATTGCCGGTGAAGCCGCTGGCTCAAAACTAAGCAAAGCACAGGATCTCGGTATTGAAATCATGGATGAAGATGCCTTAATAAAGTTATTAAATCATCGTTAAAGGAGTGCATATGAAAAAGATAAAAAATGAATCTCAATTATTACAACTTGCCATTAAATTAGGCACTAATTATGCGCTAAAAGGCGGTTATGTGGGCATTGATGGCACGACGTCAGCGAAAGATAAACAAGAAGTTATCTATCGTTTATTAGTACAAGATAAACTGATCAACCCACTCAATAAAAATGATGAAACAACGGCAAATATTCGCCATAAATTAGTGGTGTGGATCATGAAGCATCTCCCACCAGAGCATTCACTTTTACAATAGTGTAAACAGAAATAAATAGAGAAAATTTAATGTTATTAGCACCTTTTCATAGCAACAAAAATAATGTCATTAGCGTATCGGCACAGCAAGCGAGTGATTTTGCAAAACTACAATGTTTTGATTTTAACCCTATTCACGATCCTGAAAATAGGCGCTTCTGTGTACCGGGTGATTTGCTTTTTTCATTGGCGTTAAACTTTTATGGTGTCAGTGAATCAATGAGTTTCACTTTTACAAATATGGTGGGTGCAGATGTTGGGCTTATTTTTCCAGAAACAGATGCAAACCTCATTGTTATCACTAATGAACAGGGGAAAAGTGTTTTAGAAATAAACCGCAAAGGGAAAATTAATAAAGACAGTCACTTTGTTGAGTCGCTGATTAAAAATTACGGGCAGTTTTCTGGTCAAAATTTCCCTACGTTATTAATGCCTTTGATGAAAGAACATGGCGTGATGTTTAATCCTAAACGTCCGTTAGTGATGTATAACAGCATGAGTTTTGAATTTAGCAGTGTTGAATTTAACAATGCGATGCATATTGAGTTGGCAGATAGCTCATTAGAGGTTGAACCAAAACGTGCCAATAGTTACTTACACTTTGATCTTTTTGATGGTGAAAAATTAGCGGGTAAGGGCGTTAAGAAGTTGGTAATTGCGGGGCTGAGAGAATATGATCATGAAGAGATCAGTGCGTTTGTAACAGATTATGAGGCTCGGATCGCGAGTTTTAAGTAAACTTTTACCAGTATGACGAGAATATTGTTATTATTCGCGGTTAAAGTGCCGTGAATAATAACAATCAATTGGCTTTATTTAGCTTCTTCAATCGCTTTAGATGCTTCTTCTGCCACTTTAGATGCTTCTTCAATGATTGGTTTTAGTTCGCCACTTTGAGACATTTCCAAAATAATGTCACAACCGCCAATTAACTCACCACCTACCCATAGTTGTGGGAAAGTCGGCCAGTTTGCATATTTTGGTAACTCGGCACGAATATCTGGATTTTGTAAAATATCAACATAGGCAAATGGTGCGCCACACTGCATTAATGCTTGTGATGCTTGTGATGAAAAACCACAGCTTGGCAATTTTGGTGAGCCTTTCATGTAAAGCAATATCGTGTTTTCACTGAGTTGCTTTTTGATCTTTTCTAATGTTTCCATTTTAAATTCCTTTGATGATTTTTTCTGATTATACCTGTTAACGACTTTTAAAAAAACATTATTAATAGTAAGGGTAATAAAGTAAAGTTTATCAATATATTAAGTTTGACATAGATCCATTTGTTGACGATGCTTAAAGCAACCGTTAATTTTATACTCAATTATATTAAATTTATTGGAGAAATTACCATGGCAATTGAACTTCCTGTTTTACCTTTTGCAGAAAATGCACTAGAGCCTCATATTTCAGCGGAAACATTAGCGTTTCATTATGGCAAGCATCATGCAACCTATGTGGCTAAATTAAACGGATTAATAGAAGGAACTGATTTAGCAAATAATTCACTTGAGAGTATTGTTAAAAATAGTGCTGGCCCACTGTTTAATAATGCCGCCCAAATTTGGAACCATACTTTCTATTGGCACTGCTTAGCGCCTCATGCAGGTGGTGAACCCAGTGGTGCAATTGCAACGGCTATCAATAATGATTTTGGTTCCTTTGAAGCCTTTAAAAGCGCGTGGAATGATAAAGCCGTTAACAACTTTGGTTCGTCATGGACATGGTTAGTGAAAAAATCTGATGGCTCATTAGAGATTGTTAATACCTCTAATGCACAAACGCCATTAACCGATGAAACAGTAACACCATTATTAACGGTCGATCTCTGGGAACATGCTTATTACATTGATTACCGTAATGTGCGCCCTAACTACCTAAATGGTTTCTGGGCATTAGTTAATTGGGATTTTGTTAATCAAAACTTCGCCTAGCTTTATTCTGATGGGGTCATCCCTGTACCCCATCGGTTTCATTTTTTAAGATCACTTTGCTCCCGTATAACGCACGACGACGATCCCACTCTCAGATAAAATAGCGCACTCAGCTTGAAGGTTTTTTATGTTAGTATGCGCACTGATATTAATCAGAGATAATCCTTAATGAGCTCCTCTTTATTAGATGAATTAACCCAAGCCCTGCAATGTTTACCCAGTGTAGGCCCTAAGTCTGCACAACGTATGGTTTATCATCTTCTTGATAAAAATCGTCAAGGAGCTCTAAAGTTAAGTAATGTTTTAGAGCGCGCAGTGCATGAAATAGGCCACTGTAAACAGTGCCGTACTTTTACCGAGTCTGAACTGTGTTTTCTTTGTGCCAATGAAAAACGTAATAATAACGGTATTATTTGTGTAGTTGAAATGCCAGTAGATGTACTCGCTATTGAACAAACGGCTCTTTTTTCAGGCACTTATTTTGTGTTAATGGGGCACCTTTCTCCCCTTGATGGCATTGGCCCCGATCAGCTTGGTTTGAATCTCTTAGCGTCACAACTCTCAACGGGTAATATTACCGAGGTTATTTTAGCAACCAACCCGACCGTAGAAGGTGAAGCAACCGCTTATTATATTGCTGAAATATCCAAAAAATATAATATTAAAGTGAGCCGCATTGCGCACGGTGTACCCGTGGGGGGCGAGTTAGAATTTGTTGATAGTACAACGTTATCACACTCCTTTTCAGGTCGCTCTGAGATTTGATTCTTAAGGGGTTATTTTGATTGATAATGGCCATAAACAAAATGGCTAATCAATATCAATAAAAAAGGGAATGCTAAATTGCTTTCCCTTTTTCATGCTTATTATTTGCCGAGCTTAATTTTGCGCGTTGAGCCAAATTTATTTTTATTACTAATACGTTTCTTAACTGTAGGCTTACCTTTACCCGCTTGGCTAAATTGCTCCAGTCCAGTATGGCGACTTAATGCCGGTTGTGCATTGCCTTTTTTAAGCGCTATTTTTAATTCATCACGCGTTTCTGGTGGTACTAAGCAGTTTGCACCTCGGCCAATCAGTTTACGGGCAAGCCCTAATTTTTTTAACACTTCACGAATTTCAGGCCAGTTTTCGGGGACATGGTAACGTAATATTGCTTTATGTAATCGACGTTGACGTGCGCCTTTGGTGATCAATACATCTTCACTGCTTTCACTGACTTTATGTAACGGATTTTTACCCGTATGGTACATAGTGGTCGCATTCGCCATGGGTGAAGGGTAAAAGTTTTGCACTTGATCAAGTTTGAAATTATTACCCTTTAACCACAAGGCTAAATTGACCATATCTTGATCCGTGGTACCCGGATGTGCAGAGATAAAATAAGGGATCAGATATTGTTTTTTATTGGCCGCTTTGGAGTACTTTTCAAACATTTCTTTGAATGCTTCATAGCTACTCATCGTCGGTTTCATCATCTTATCAAGGGGTGCTTTTTCAGTATGCTCCGGTGCGATTTTAAGATAGCCACCGACATGGTGTTCAACCAGTTCTTTCACATAGCGAGGATCTTCCACTGCAATATCGTAACGTACCCCTGATGCAATCAGAATTTTCTTAATGCCAGAGATCTTCCGTGCACGACGGTACAAATTAATAGTATGTTGGTGATCGGTACTCATATGATGACAAATATCAGGGAAAACACAGCTTAAGCGACGACAAGTTTGTTCCGCTTTAGGGCTCTTGCATTTAAGACGATACATATTGGCTGTTGGCCCGCCTAAATCGGAGATGACACCAGTAAACCCAGGTACTTTATCGCGGATAGTTTCAATCTCTTTGACAATAGAGTCTTCCGAGCGACTTTGAATAACACGACCTTCATGCTCGGTAATAGAGCAAAATGTGCAACCACCGAAACAGCCACGCATGATGTTGATTGAAAAACGGATCATATCGTAAGCGGGAATTTTTGCATCACCATAACTTGGATGTGGTACACGTTGGTATTGAAAACCAAATACATCATCAATTTCTTGTGTGGTTAACGGGTAAGCAGGTGGGTTAATCCATAATAAACGTTGCCCATGAAACTGTGCTAATGCACGTGCACAACCTGGATTGGTTTCTTGGTGTAATACACGCGATGTATGCGCGTATAACACTTTGTCTGTTTTTACTTTTTCATAACTGGGTAGCTGAATATAAGTATTTTCCCAAGGTTTTTTCTTATGGGATTTTGCTAATGGCGGCAAGATGGTAATGGGTTGTGTAACATCTTGCTCCGCGCTACTTTGGTCAGATAATTTTTGGGTTGCACAGGCAACGTTGATATCGGCATAAGGATTGATGATGGGATCGATCTTACCCAGTTTATCCACCTGTTGTGAGTCGATACCATCCCAATTGGGTAGCGCTTCTTTAACCAGCACCGCGGTGCCACGAATATCGAGCATTTGTTTCAGTGACTCACCTTGAGAAATGCGGTGTGCAACTTCAAGTAGCGGACGCTCCGCATTACCATATAATAAAATATCGGCTTTAGAATCCAATAGTACGGAGTGACGTACTTTGTCGGACCAATAATCGTAATGAGCAATACGGCGTAGACTTGCTTCAATACCACCAATTACCACAGGTACATCTTTATAGGCTTCTTTACAGCGTTGTGTATAAGCGAGTACGGCGCGATCTGGGCGCTTTCCACCTTCATTATTTGGTGTATAGGCATCATCGTGGCGCATGCGGCGCTCAGCGGTATAACGGTTGATCATGGAGTCCATGTTGCCAGCGGAAACACCAAAAAATAGGTTGGGTTTACCGAGTGTCATGAATCCTTCTTTACTGTGCCAATCGGGTTGAGCAATAATACCCACACGATAACCCTGTGCTTCAAGTGTGCGACCAATGATCGCCATGCCAAAACTAGGATGATCCACGTAGGCATCACCGACTACAATAATGACATCACAGCTATCCCAACCAAGCTTTTTCATTTCTTTACGCGACATCGGTAAAAAAGGTGCTGGTTTTTCATTACGCCCTTTAAAAGAGGGGTAAGAAAAAAGAGGGCGATCAGCCTGTAGTAAGTCAAGACTCATTATTGTTGCCTGTTATAGAAAATAAGCGCGCAGTTTAACACAGCTAAAGAAAATTCTTAACCGTGAAATTAAAGGGCTGCTAGGAGATTTTTTTGAATGCACTGATAGGTTGCTGGAAAGGTCTTTTATTCAAACACTAAGCGTTTTTACAATGATTTTAGATTGCTTTGTGATTTATTTCAAAAAGGTCTATTTTATGAGTGGTAGTGAGAAACCTGAATTCGATAATGTCTATTACTCTTCGAATTCAGGTTTTTATTTTTCAGGAACGGCTCTTATTTTTTAGAAAAAAAGAAGGAAAGCGTTAACCTTCCTATTTAGGAATGATTAACGGAACCGCTAATCTACCGATTAATTGCCCTGTTTCTATTTTAACGTTATTGAGCATCACATCAATGACATCACCAAGCTGCAATTCGGTTTGTTCACTGACAATGACTTTCCCTAATTCACGATCACAGGTTATTTTCTTGCTGTCATTACTATTACTGCACAATAAACTCGCTGGAATAAAGAAGGTTGCGCCATTTTCTTGGATACGTACACGTAAACCAGCTTTTATAATATCAAATATTTCTGCTTTATAGCGCCATTCTGATTGCACCTGATCTTTAAGGTACTGGCTATATAAGAGATTATTTACATCACGCTCTGCAAGTCGTTGTGCTTTACGTGCTTGATTAAGGTGCTGACCAATATCTTTGTCTATGCGCAAATCATTATTACCAAGCAAGACTGATTTAATTAAACGATGGTTCAGTAAGTCACCATATTTGCGTATCGGTGAAGTCCATGTTGCATAACTTTCAACACCCATAGTGAAATGTTGCCCAGGGGTATTTTGGGTATCTGCATAGGCTAATAATTTACGCAGGCGATGATCTAAATAACAGTTATGTAAAAGGGCGGTTTGTTGGCGCATTTTAGTGTAGCCACTTAATGAACTAAGTGTTTTTACATCGCTTTCTATATTATAACTGCTCAATAACTCCACCGCTTTATTCAAACGATCACTGGCAAAACCTGAGTGGGTATTAAAGACGCCCTGTTGTTTATGTTTTGTTAAAAATTGACCCGCACAGATATTAGCCGCGATCATTGACTCTTCAACAAGGCGATTTGCCGTGCGTCGTGGCTCACACAGTACTTCGTAGACTTCACCTTTGTTATTGAGCTTTAAGGTGTAATCCGCTTGGCTCTTAAAGACAACATTGTTCTCTGTGCGCCATGCTAAGCGTTTTAAGGTCGCATCACTCAATATATTGAGTTGCTCTGCTAATTCGCGGTTAGGTTTCCAGTTATTGTTATTATCGGCTTCGTTTTCAAGGTAATTAGAGACATCGCAATAGTTAAGGCGGTAGTGCGATTTCATCCACGCGGCAAAAAAGCTTGCTTCACCGATAATTTCCCCATGATGGTTGATTTCTATCTGGCAGCAAAGGGTGGCACGTTTCTCTCCCTCTTTAAGTGAACATAAGCTATCACTGAGATCACGAGGCAACATTGGCACATTAAAGTTTGGTAGATAAAGGGTGAAAGCACGCCGTTTTGCTTCTGCATCCATGTCACTATCTTCCGGTGTATAAGCACTGGGATCCGAAATGGCAACGGTTAACAACCAGCCCTTGTCATTTTTTTCAATATATAAAGCATCATCCATATCTTGGGTATTGATGCCATCGATGGTGAAAAAGGGCAGTTTAGTTAGGTCTTTACGTGCTAGTTCTGGATCAATGATTTTCCAAGGGTGATTAAACTCAGGGGCTTTATTAGGCAACTTATGGGTCGCCACTGTGATCAAGCGATAAGCAAAGGGATCATTTGCATCGGCAATTTTTTCAATCACACTCACTAAAAAACCATTACCTTCATTGAGCGCATGTTTGATTAATTTGACCGTTACCCAGTCACCATCTTGATAACCCTGTTCATGAAGCTTTTGCCCACCTTGAATTTTAAAGAAACCTTTCAATAGTGGATTATTCGCTTTGACAGAAATTTTGCCCGGTTTGATTAATAATTTTGCAACAAACACATCGGTGTCAGTTGTTTTTAATTGATTTGGCTCAGCGCTACTTTTATCACCATTTTCACGAATCAAAGCATAAATCCTGTCGCCGTGTAATACTTTTTTCATTTCATTCGGCGGGATAAAAAAACGCTTACCTTTATCCGTTTCTAAAAAACCGTAACCTTTGTCAGTTGCTTTTACGATACCCTGACGCTTGGGAATATTTTGCTGAATTTGCTCTTTTAACTGGCTGAGCAACGGATTGTTTTGAAACATATAATAAAACCTTAAAATAAATGCAGGTTACAAAAAACTGAATATAGGAATATAAGGTGTTATTGGGCGCAATAAAAGAGGAAAATGCGCAAAATGCGTAATTTTTAAAAAAAGGCTAAAAATAGCTTGGCTTTTATATCAAAGCTGTTTAATATGCGCCTCGTTCCGGAGGGGTGGCAGAGCGGCTGAATGCACTGGTCTTGAAAACCAGCGAGGGTTTATAGCTCTCCGAGAGTTCAAATCTCTCCTCCTCCGCCACATTATCGAAAAGCCCACTGTTTTGCAGTGGGCTTTTTCGTGTCTGTAATATTATCTTCCTCTAACATGCATGCTTATACCAAAGGAACTAAAAAGGTGATCACCCTCGCTCGTTTAAATCAACCTTAACTGCGTTGTGAGTTTTGAAGTGAGGATAACTATCTCCTGCAACTCACGCCTTGTTACCGTTAATTTATCCTTCGCAATCATT
>JBAHZV010000062.1:0-24907 GCA_037132845.1 Psychromonas sp. | reverse complement strand
AAGAGATAATCAATCCATTGTTAGTATAATGTAAGCCCTACTTTTAATTACATAAGGGCGAACATTATATTTTAAGTTTACTGACGGTAAACAACTTGGCCTTCTTTGATGGTCATCACAACAGCATTATCACGAATATCTGCGACGTTTTGTTTTAATGGATTATTTTCAATAATCACAAAATCTGCCAACATACCGACCTTAATTTTACCTTTACGCGTTTCTTCAAAAAACTGAAAAGCAGGACCAGTGGTTAATGCTTGTAACGCAGTATAAGCATCAACACGTTGTTCTGCCCCGATGAGATTGCCTGAACGTGATTCTCTTGCCATGGCCGTCCAGATAATAAAAAAGGGATCCAGTGGGGTAACATAAAAATCAGAATGGTTCGAAATGATCAAACCCGCCTCTTTGGCTGCTTTCATTGGACTGATAAAATTAGCCGCTTGTTGACCAATATTTTGCACGTGGACATCCCCCCAAAAGAAAGCATGTTGAGTAAAATAGGAAGGTGATAAACCCAGTTTAGCATAATGAGGCAGGTGATCAGGACGTTGGAATTGCGAATGAATAATCACAGTACGTTTATCGTCACTGGCTTTAATGCCAGCATTTTGTACCGTTTTAATCACCATATCAATAGCCGCATCGCCATTCGCATGAATTTGTAGCGGGATATTATTTTTATACATTTTAGCAGTGAGCATATCTAATTCCACCTGAGTAAGTAATGATTCTCCTCGCCAATTTTTCTCACCATCAGGCCCGCCTGTCAAATAAGGCGTTGATATAAATGCTGTTTTACCTTGAGGAGAACCATCTAATGTAATTTTACATCCGTGAATTTTAAACTTACCGTGATAACGACCAAATGGAAATTCGGGCTTATCAAACCATTCATCAACCTCGGTGAAACCAGGAAGTGCAATGATATCAATAATATTTTTTCCTGCTTTGGCTGCTCGCTGTAAAAATCTCAAATCAGCCACATGGGTAAAACCTTCTATTGCTTGCACATAACCTTGACTGGTATACATTTCCTGTGCTTTACCCATGAGTTTTATTTTCTCATCGTCTGAGGGTTGCGGTAATTTTGAAAAAATAGGGAGATAGGCACTTTCCATCACTAAACCTGCTGGCTCATTATTAGCGAACCGGGCAATCACCCCGCCCTCTGGCGTTGCTGTTTTTTCATCAATATTTGCCCATGCCAATGCTTGAGAATTTAATACCGCACCATGCATAGAAACATGAATCAGCATCACCTTACGCTTTGGAAATGCTTTGTCTAAGTCTCGTTTAGTGATATGACGTTTTTCAGAAATTAAATCTTGATCATAGCCCCATCCAACTATCCAGCCTCCTTCAGGTATCTGCCTTTCTTTTTGATAAATTTGTAGATTTTTTATAATGTCAGCGATGCTTTGTGCCGTGCCAACGGGTGGCGCGGCGACATTCACTTGATTGACCATTAAAATAGCGGCCATAAAGTGCCCATGTGGGTCAAGAAAACCAGGTAACATGGTTTTTCCTTGTAGATCCACTTGCTGAAATCCTTTGTTTAATAACTGCAAGGCATTTTCTTTATTACCCGTATACACCACTTTGCCATCCGTCTCGATAACCGCTTCAACATAGTTTGCTTGATCACCGTGCATGGTAATAATATCACCACCAAAATAAAGGGTAGAATTTTCCGAGGAAAGGTTTTCTGCGTTGCTCTGTTCGCTTTTTTGCGGGCTACAAGCCAATAAACTCATGCTGAGTGCCACCATGACAACAAAGCGTTTATTGACTACTTTTACTGTTGCTAAAAACATAAATTCATCCTTTTAAAATAATGTTTTTTTAAACAGATACAAAATTTGCATCTGTTATATCGTCTGTCTATTTTGCCAATAGTTTGGTCAATGCTTTTGATAATGGTTTTACAAAAAATGAAGTTTTTAATCTCATTTTTAGTGAAAAGCAGTAATATGACAAGCACGCTACTAACAAACTTACACGCATATCGAGAGCCACTGATAGGAGCTTCAAATAAACACACTAGATGACATTTCCTTGACAATCAACACGTAATGACATTTTTATTGAAAAATGATTGGCTGGTACAAACTCAGAGTGCATAACCGTTACAACAAATCCAATGGAGAACTGATGCATTTAATCAAGTTGATTTGTATGATATTTACTTGTTATTATATTTTCTGTTTTTAGTCTCGTTATCGGTTAATTAAAACAGGAAATATCATGGAGATAATTAGAAGTAAACCATTCACCGCAGGTAATGCTTGAGGGGCAAAAGAGATCGCCAATATGAATGGTATTGTTGAGATGTTATTTAAAAAAAAGGTATTGAACAATCCAGTATTCTAGAAACGGGTGACATATTTTATGCATCCGTCGGTACAGAGCACGTGGCACACCCCCGTGGAGAAGCCAGAATTTTAGTCGTCGAATCGACAGGCAGTGTATAAAAGGTTAATAGTGGTGCTTCATCTCTTGATGATTTAAAGCGACATGCTTAATTTCTTGCAAATAAGCATGATAAAAGAGAAGTTGCGTGTTTTTATCCCTTTGACAATGTGGCTGCCTCTCTACAGAGGCAGTATCTAGTAACATTTAGTGCTTTCGCACTTTAGTAGTACTTAGCACTTTAGTCGCACTTAGCAATCTTGGCGAAATTGCTTGTGGCTTTTTTTAATGTGCTCTTTTATTTTGCCTAAGGTCGTTTTAATGACCTCTTGATCTTTGCTCTTATTTAATACATTAAATAAATCCTGTAACTGCTCCATACTTTGAATGTATAACATATGCTGATGATGTTGTTCAGCGCTCATGCCTTTCATCGTTGGCATTGTCGACATATCATGATCAATACTGCTCATGTCCATCATGCTATGGTCCATTTGTGAATGATCCATTGCACTCATGTCCATCTTGGCATGGTCCATTTTACTCATGTCCATCTTGGCATGATCCATTTTACTCATGTCCATCTTGGCATGGTCCATCTCATCGATATTTTCAATAACAACAGGTACATATTGCGTCGCTTTTTCACTCAAGGTTAATAAACTATTGAGGTGTTTTTGCATTTTTTCTTGATCCTCAGATTTAACCCCTTTGACATAACCTTTCAGTTCACTTTTCATGTGTTTCATTATCTCGCTCAATTGGGTTTCTTCAATTTCACAATGATGTTCATGGGCAAATGCCTGACTGATCGGTAACGATAAAAACAGCGCACCTGTTAACGCTAATGCAATTTTAGTTTTTTTTATATTCATAATAAAGTCCTGTGAAATATTGATTTAATGTTTGCTTGGTTAGCATTTTAAGTGCCTGACAAAAGTTTATGTCAGACATGAAAATACTGATTTAAAGGGTGCTGATGTTTACTACCAATTCGCCTAACTATCTGAACCTTCCTGCGTTGAAAACGGGGATGTCTGGTGCACTCAATAGTACACTTTGCCCCCCCTTTTTTCTGCGCAATAACTGATTCACGAATGAAACAAACTGGTATTAGTTAATTTTAGCTAAACATTGTTTACTTAGTAGTATTTTTTTCCATTGGAAATAAACAGCAGGTAAAATAAGCAGAATTAAAATAATTGCACTCACCATTCCCCCGATCATTGGTGTTGCAATACGTTGCATGACCTCAGACCCCGTCCCGTCACCATACATAATAGGCACCAAACCGATAACAACCGTTGCCACTGTCATCATCACCGGACGCACGCGCAATCCCGCACCTTCAAATACCGCCTCACGTAAGTCATCGACATTAAACTGATCCATGCGTTGCCGTTTTTTAGCGGCTAATGATTGGTTTAAATAAAGTAACATGATCACGCCAATCTCAATGGAAACACCCGCCAAAGCGATAAAACCAACCCCCACCGCAATGGAGAAGTTAAACCCCAGTAAAAACATTAACCAGACGCCCCCCATTAATGCAAAGGGTAATGTGGATAAAATAAGTAAGACTTCTCCAACCCGTCTAAACGCTAAATATAACAATGCTATAATAATCAAAATAGTGATCGGGATAACTTTTGCTAAGCGTGCATTGGCTTTTTCCATATACTCATATTGTCCAGACCAAATCAATGAATAACCCGCTGGCAGTTGCAGTTGAGCACTGACAATCGCTTGTGCATCTTTAACATAGGAGCCTAAATCACGATCTTCAATATCAACAAAAATCCAACCATTTAAGCGTGCATTTTCAGTTTTTATCATTGGAGCGCCTGATTCGATATAGACGTGTGCAACATCATTGAGACTAATGGTCATGTTAGCAGGTGTAATAATAGGCAATGTTTTTAACGCATTCACTGAATCACGGTAATCGTTGGGATAACGTAAATTGACCGGATAACGCTCTAAGCCTTCAATTGTTTCAGTGATATTCTGTCCGCCAATCGCCACCGCAACCAATTGTTGAATTTCAGCAATATTAAGACCATAACGTCCAGCTTTTTCGCGGTTGATATCCACTTTGACATAACGTCCACCAGTAACACGCTCGGCATACACAGAAGCAGTGCCTTCAACCTCTTTTAAGATAGCCTCAACCTGTTTACCAATTTTCTCTATCACCGCTAAATCGCCACCCGCTATTTTAATGCCAATGGGGGTTTTAATCCCCGTTGCTAGCATATCAATACGCGTTTTAATGGGCATAACCCAAGCATTGGTCAGACCTGGAAATTGAATCAAACTATCTAATTCTTTTTTTAGCTTATCCTTCGTCATGCCCTGCCGCCACTCACTCTTCTCTTTAAACTGAATGACGGTTTCGATCATGGTCAGTGGCGCGGGATCCGTTGCCGTTTCAGCGCGACCAATTTTACCCCAAACGGTTTTCACCTCGGGCACGGTTTTAATTAGCTTATTGGTTTGCTGCAATAATTGCCGTGCTTTACCAATAGAGATACCGGGATAGGTCGTTGGCATATACATCAAATCGCCTTCATCGAGGGGTGGAATAAACTCACTGCCAATTTTAGTGACCGGATAAAATCCAACCACTAATAAACACAGAGCAAAGGTAATCAATCTTTTTGGAAAGCGTAAACTAAAGGTTAAAAAGGGTTTGTAGATGGCGATGACTAAACGGTTTAATGGGTTTTTATGCTCAGCTAATACTTTACCGCGAATAAAATAGCCCATTAATACCGGTATCAGTGTTACCGCTAGACCAGCAGATGCCGCCATGGCATAGGTTTTAGTAAAAGCTAAGGGCGAAAACATCTTGCCCGATTGCCCTTCTAATGCAAATACCGGTAAAAAACTAAAGGTAATAATTAACAAAGAGAAAAACAGCGCAGGACCCACTTCAATAGCCGCTTTCTCTATTACTTGCCAGCGGTTAGTATCGGTTAGTTCCGTTTTTTCCAAGTGTTTATGGACATTTTCAATCATCACAATCGCGCCATCAACCATTGCACCGATGGCAATAGCAATACCACCGAGCGACATGATGTTGGCATTAATACCTTGCCAAGACATAATAATAAAAGCCACAAAGATACCCACTGGCAAACTCAGTAGTACCACCAATGATGAGCGGAAATGAAAGAGGAACGCAGCACACACTAAAATAACCACAATAAATTCTTCAAGCAACTTATTGTAGAGGTTTTCTACCGCAGCATTGATCAATGTTGAGCGGTCGTAAGTTGGTACGATTTCCACGCCTTCGGGTAAGCTTTTTTGTAATGCTTTGAGTTTATTTTTGACCGCTTCAATGACACCTTGCGCATTCTCCCCATAACGCATCACAATCACACCACTAACCACTTCGCCTTCACCATTAAGCTCAGTAATACCACGGCGCATTTGTGGTCCGATACGGATCTCTGCCACATCACCTAATAATAACGGGGTGCCTTTGTCATTCACTTGCAAAGGAATGTTATTAAGATCGTCGATAGAAGAAATATAACCTGAAGTACGCACCATGTATTCCGCTTCCGCCATCTCAATAACACTGGCTCCCGATTCTTGATTAGCACTTTTTATGGCGTTACTGATTTTGCTCAGTGAAATGTTATAAGCGCGTAATTTATTGGGATCAACACGTACTTGATACTGCTTAACCATACCGCCAACCGTTGCCACTTCTGACACACCGGCGACGGTTTGCAGTTCAAACTTTAGAAACCAATCCTGTAAACTACGCAACTCACTTAAATCATGCTGACCACTTTTATCGACTAATGCATAACTATATATCCAGCCTACTCCCGTTGCATCAGGACCTAATGCAGAGCGCGCTTGTGCGGGCAAATCAGGCGCCACTTGTGAAAGATACTCAAGGACACGTGAGCGCGCCCAATATATATCCGTATCATCATCAAAAATGATATACACATAGGAGTCACCAAAGAATGAATAACCACGGACGGTGACCGCGCCAGGCACACTGAGCATAGCCGTGGTTAATGGGTAAGTCACTTGATCTTCAACCACCTGTGGGACTTGCCCAGGATAGGTTGTTTTAATAATAACTTGTACATCAGAGAGATCAGGTAATGCATCAATGGGGGTTTTTTGTAATGAAAATATCCCATAAGCAACAATCAACATCGTCACTAACAGCACCATAATTCTATTTTTGATTGACCATTTAATAATATGAGGGATCATAAAAGCACCTCTTTTGAATGATTATTGAGTACACTAAAATCGAGCCAATCTAAATCATCATCATTATCGCTTGGATCATCTTGTTGTGCTTGTTGCATTTCTTCTTGTTGCTCTAACATACGCTCAAAATCAGCACTAATACTGGATTCACTGTCCAATAGGAATTGTGCTGAAGTGACTATTTTCTGGCCTTCTTCAAGACCCGATAAAATTTCAACAAATTTTTGATTCTCCAATCCTATTTTAACCAAAACGGATCTGAACTGACCTTCGCCTAAGGCTAAAACGACACGATTCATATTGCCCGCATAAATGACCGCTTCACGGGGGATTTTCAAGCGTTTTTCATGTACTTTAGGCGTTAACAGCACCGCAGAAAACATATTGGGTTTAAGCTGTGCGGTGGGATTGTCAAACTGTAAACGAACACGTAACGTACGGTTGTTTTTACTCATTTCAGGGTAGATAAAATCAATCTTCCCGAACCACTCTTGACCCGGAAAATAATCCAAGGTCATGGTCGCAATATCACCCAATTTTACCAGTGATACTTGGGCAGCAAAAACTTCTACATCCACCCAAACTGAGTCTAAATTGACGGCGGTGATCACCGTTGTAGCCGGTGAAATAAATGCGCCTTGATTCACTTTAAGCTCTGAAATAGTGCCTTTATATGGCGCATAAACATCAATATGTTGTAATACTTCTTTGTTTTTAATGAGCATTTTTATTTGCCGCGTACTCACCCCCAGTACTTTTAAACGCTCCTTTGATGAAGCAACTAAGCGACTGCGATTTAGCGTAAGTGCATTCAACAAGGACTCTTGTGCTTTGACCAGTTCAGGTGAATAAAGCGCGTATAATTTTTGTCCTTTAGTGACTTGTGTGCCAACGGATTTCACATATAATTTTTCTATCCAACCCGATACACGGCTATTAATTTGCCACAACGCATCTTCATTTACTTGCACAATGCCTAAGCTTTTTATAGTGAGATTAAAGTCTCCCTTAGTAACACGTGCAGTGCGTACACCGAGATTATTCTCAACGGCAGCTGAAATAGTCACAGTACCCGCTTCTTGCACGATCCCCCCTTTTTCATAAACAGGCACTAAATCCATCCCCATTGGAGATTGTCCAGGTTTGTCACGACGATAATTAGCATCCATGGGGGCCACCCAATAAAGGATTTTAGGTTGTACTTTTTCGACTTGTGCATATACCGGCACTAAATCCATCCCCATCGGGGATTGGCCGGGTTTGTCGCGGCGGTAATTGGCATCCATGGGGGCCACCCAATAACGTATTGCTGGCTTTTCAATACTTATCTTAGCAGCAAATAAACTATCTAAAATTTCACTTTGGCTAATAAAAAAACCGCTCAATAAACCTATTATTAATATTAATAAATAACGCATCATTTTTCCTTAAAGGGCCTGAAAATAACGGATTTTAGAAAGGCTTTTCAGACCATCAAAATACAGTTGTTGATATTCGATAGAGAGGTTTAATTCATGCATATAAGATTGAAGAACCTCTTTGAAAGGGCGAGTATTCGATTGATAGCTTTGTACTAACGCTTTGCTATGCAATCTAGCTTGTTTTAATAAACGCTGTTGATAACGTTGTTGGCGTGCAAGCAGTTGCTGATAATTAACAATTTCAGTATTGAGTTGAGCATTAAGTTTACGCACTAACAGACGGTGCTGAGCCTGCTGTCTGCCTTTATTTTGTTGTGCAGAAATCATTTTTTGATCTTGGCGCTGATCCGTAAAGAGCGGTATATCCATGGAAATAAAACCACTTAATAAATCCGAACGCGTCTCTCCATTGTCCATTTCTGATGCACGATAGCCATAACCAAGTTCAACTTTAAAGCGTGGTTTATAATCTTGTTTTGCCAAGTTAACCTGACTATTCGCAACTAATATAGTGTGTTTTAAGGCTTGTACTTTGGGGTGCTTTGCAAGTAGCGGGTAGTGCTTAAAATTCATCGCTTCGCTACGCTCGATATAAGTAATGGTATCAAACCACGGTGGGATATCTGGTGCTAAGTCATCATAAGCAAGTACGCCTATCCATTCACTCAATAAACTACGATAAGTAAGAGATTGTTGCGTTAATTTTGCCAGTTTTTCATCGAATAAACCGAGCTCTATTTCCGCACCAATAAGATCTTCATTTTCAGCTAATCCCAGTGCAAACTGCGATTCTAAATCACGATAAGAACTACTGAAAAAGCGCTTGTTTTTACTGACTAATAATATCGATTTTTCAATAAAGAGAATATTAAGCCATAAATCACGTACTGTTTTTTTGACCAATAAACGTCTATCAAGCCCTTGTAAAGCAGCGATTTCTGATTGCAATTGAAATCCCTGTTGCGTAATGTCGAGTGTATTACCGCGGCTAAACTGTTGGGAAATCCCCAGCGTTAATTGGGTCATTGCATCACTATCAAGGGAAAAACTGTCCGTCGGTAAATTTGCAATGCCCAGTTTGAGCATCGGATCGGCGAGCGTAGCACGGTGTTTTCCCTGTGCTATAAAGGACGCTTGTTGTGCTCGGTATATTTGTTGTCCAGGATCTTGTTGTAATGCTATTTGCTGTGCATCTTGTAATGATAATGCAGAGACTTGAAACCCTATGGTTGCCAATAATAGCAACGCTAAATGCAGGCTTTTCATTTGTTATTCCTTTTATCCATAAATGGAGTAAAAATTAATCGTTTGCAACTACCCGCCAAATGGCAGATAGATCAGTGCCAAGTGATTAACTCAATAAAGGAGGACGATACAGGCTGGTTGGCTGGAAATAACGAGGGGAAGCAATAAAATCGGGGTAATTAAACAGGGTATAAAGTACTGCTAACGTTTGTTCATTTTCGATAAAATGAATCACTGAAACAACGCTCATCATGTCGCAATCACTTTGGCAATTTTGTGCCTTTTCGACACAGGTAATCAAATTCATATCCGATGCGATCATGTCACAATGAGATATCAATTGCTTATTACCTTGTAACATTGATTGTTTATTACTTTCTAATAAAGGCACTGATGCGATCACTTTTTGCATAAAAGTAATTTGGATGGTCGCCATTAAAAGCAGTGTAATGAGTTGTTTCATTTTTTATTATAATTCTTTATATTTTGATTGATTAAAAAATGCTGACGAGCACTCAACAATAACAAAGAAAGCAGTCCTTCTAAAAATAATAATTCAAGAGCTTTGTATCATAAACGTCCCCCTAGGGGTAAAGTCAAATCTTTAATTAAATTAAAAGCTTAGCGTTACTATTCACTTTTCGTATTGAAAGGAACCCCATTAAAGATTAAAATTTTACTAAGGCGATATTTTTTTGCTTTGTTTAGCTATTCGTATAATAATTCAGATGTTTATATGAATTGAATCTGAATAAACAATATTTAAAATAGAGTTAAAGCAAACTTAAGTAGGTGGACAATTAATACCGGTGAAAAATATAGGTTTGCAGGTGTTAATGGCTGTCTTACGCGACTCTCATTATAAAATTATCAAGACAAAGCGACGCGCTTTTAACCTGAAATAGGATCATCTATTGGTTGTATACACTTCAAACAATAAACTAATTTAAAAAGGATTTATTATGAAACTGCTACTTATAACAACTTTTCTATTACTCAGTAACCTCGCCCATTCGGCTGCATTACTTTCTGGCAGTAAATCTCTCGGGGTAAAACTGAGTGGTGCATCCATCGATGGCGAATACTATAGCATTGCTGGTATTTCATTTAATTACTTTGCCATCGATAACCTTTCAGTTGGTGGCTCTTATGAATATTGGTTTTCAGGTAGTCCAACGGTTTATAAAGCAACGGCAGAATCAACCTATTATGTTCCTGCATCTAAAACATTTAGGCCTTATTTTGGCATATTATACAGCCATTATTTTATCGAAGATGACCATGATATAGAGACGCTTGGCTATCGTGTAGGTGTCGCCTACATGCAAGAACCGTTGTATTTTAGTGGTGGTATAAAACAAGAATACTATTTATCAGATAGTAGTATATTTTCAGATGAGGATATGACCGTCGAATTCATGGTTGGTTTAGAGTTTTAGTCAGGCTATTTCCAAAATAGAAAACAAACGCTAGCCATACCATTGACGTTACGATTCCATCCGTCGTAGATGATCAGCTTCGACGCGAAAAAGAGAAGATATCACTCGCTCAATCAAATACGTCTCTGATTTCTCGAGTAAATTGCTAGCTGAATGCTTGTTCTACTATGGTTTTGTTCAACTATGGTAATATAACGTTACAACCGTTATTCAATGGAATAATTTATTAATTAGGAATAAATAATGTCTACGTTTACTGCAATCCACTTAATTAAACGCCCTACTGGTGGTCCGATTGATTCATCATTGTTTGAAGTTGTGACAAAACAGATCCCCGCTGTGGGCGCGGGTCAAGTATTAATAAAACAAAATCATATGTCCATGGATCCGGCAATGTTTGGTTGGATGAACTCTGATACTAATAGTTATATTGCACCCGTTGCACTGGGTGAAGTCATGCGTAGCTCAGGAATTGGTGAGGTTATCGAAAGTCATCACCCAGACTTTATCGTGGGCGATCGCGTAATGGCAATGATGGGCTGGCAAGAATACTTTTTAAGTTCTGGTCAAAATTTAAAAAAAATAACGGCCCCCTTACCTGATGAAAGCATTTTATCTGTCTTTGCATTACCGGGGTTAACCGCAACACAGGGTTTATTTAATGTCGGAAAACCCCAAAAAGGTGAAACCATTATTATCACCGGTGCCGCCGGCTCTGTTGGCTCATTAGTTGGCCAATTAGCAAAAGCCGAAGGCTTGCATGTAATAGGTGTGGTGGGTGATCCAGAAAAAGCAGATTGGATAGTGAATGAGCTTGGGTTTGATGCCGCCATCAATTACAAGAGTGGCGATTTAGACGCTCAGCTTGAAAAAGCAGCCCCTAACGGTATTGATTTATTCTTTGAAAATACTGGAGGCCCGATTCAACATTTAATATTTGAGCGTATTAATGCACATGGCAGAGTTGTTGTCTGTGGATTAATTGCAGATTATGATAACAAAATACCCGCATTAGGGCCTAGCTGGTTAAACATCATTAAACGTCGTATTACCATCCAAGGTTTTACTATGCCCGACCATCTTCATCAAGCACCGGCATTACTCGAGAAATTAACCCCCTATGTAATGGCCGGAAAAATTAAACATCGTTCACATATCTTGCAGGGGTTAGTTGCTGCTATTGACGGTTTAAATCTATTCAGCCGTGGTGAAAATAGAGGCAAACTGATCGTTAAACTTTAATTTTGAATTTCAATACAAGTCATACTAAAAACAATGGAAGTGTCTACAAGACTAAGGCAAATCACACTTAATTAAATCAAAGGCTTATTTAATACTTCCCATAATAAGCCTCACCCAAAGGATAGCAATGATGGCGAGCTTTCTTATCACAGGTGGCACCGGACTCATCGGCAGTGCACTGATTGCTAAACTACTCGAAAGTGATAATCAAATCACGGTCTTAACACGCGACATCCGCAAAGCTAAGAAAAAACTGCCAGAAACAGTCAGATTAATTAAAATACTTAGCGACTTTGAGCACACTAAAGCGCTTGATTACGTGATTAATCTTGCCGGAGAACCCATTGCAGATAAACGCTGGAGTGCAAAACAAAAGGTCAAACTGTGGCAGAGCAGAGTTGATTTTACTCAGCAATTAGTCAACTGGATAAAGCAACGGGCAATTGCGCCTAAAGCGCTGATCAGTGGATCAGCCACGGGCTGGTATGGTGATGGACTGACGAAAATATTAACGGAAAAAAGCACTGCCGTGAATGAATACACTCATCTCTTATGTGATGCATGGGAAGCCGAGGCACAGGCATTAGCCAGCACCAATATACGAGTGTGTATCAGCAGAACAGGATTAGTGCTGAGTAAACAGGGTGGCTTTCTCAGCAAGCTTACCTTACCCTTTAAATTAGGACTTGGCGCTCGTTTAGGTAACGGCCAACAATATATCGCCTGGATCCATATTGATGATATGGTGGCCGCCTTGATTTTTCTGATTGCCGACCAAGCGCATCAATCATTATCAGCACAAAAAACATTAAATCCCTGTCGTTCCAATCCGCTCAATCAGCAGCAACCTAAGCAATTTTCTACTGAAAAAATGAAAGATAACTGTGGCTTAGGCTCGCAGCCGTCCTCATTGCCACATGGAATATTTAATCTGACAAGCCCCCATCCAATGACCCATCAGCAATTTAATAAAATTTTTGCCCGGCAATTAAATCGTTGCTATTGCTTAATGATACCGGCTTCATTACTCAAATTAATGTTAGGCGAAATGGCGCAACTGTTGCTCGCAGGCCAACGCGCCATCCCCCAAGGTTTAAGTGATCATGGATTTGTTTTTAACTACCCTAACCTGCCTCATGCCTTGGCTCATATTATGGCATCAAGCCCTGACCAAGCTTGATGCTGAGTAATAGCAGGGGAAAATAACACCGAATACAGAAGACTAAAATAAAAGGCTCTGAGTGTTAGTGACTGGGAAAACGAATGAGCACATCCACTTTGGTTGACATCGAAGCACTTAATGTTTGTTTTTTCTCAGTAGACAGAATGACGATGCCATTGTGTTGCGCAATGTTTTTAAATAAATGATTAAGATCAAAATTACTTTCACGCTCATGGGCATTTTTGACCGCCGTTTTTCTAGAAAACAACGTATCTGAATGCTCAAAAAGCAATATATTTTGACTCTTTAGTGCATCTTTAAAGAGTGTACTGATAGCATTAGTGGCGAGCTTATCATTAACCGCGCTTGAAAATTGCACGGTACTTTTTGCATAGGATGTTAAATCTTGTACTGCGTTCGCCACATCCTTTGCACTGCCACCATTAAAGGTGATCAGAAAACGTGTTTTGTACTGTGCAATTTGAGGCATATCGTGTAAAAAACGATGATAACTCTTACTTTGATAATCTACTACTCGCATTTATATTCCTATTAGCGATTGTTATTCGCTTATTTTTTTATTCTTGAAGTGCGATTGATGCCATTTTCATGGCGCTTGCAAACGACGCGGAACCCGCAATAAATAATCCATTATGGCAAAACATTGCATCATCAATACCCGTTACGGCTTGCAATGCTTTATCCGATAATCCCGCCCATGGTTGAGGCAACGATTTTCTGTCTTCAAAAGATCCCGGCTCAACAGGAACAGTTTGAATTCTCCATTGCCCCGTTTGTGAAGGATAAATCATATATAAAGCCTGTTGTGATAACGCATGAACCGTTCTTTTCCAAGGGACATACTTTTCTAACACGATGACTCTAGGATCTTCTGCATTTTCAATTGCTTTTGCAACAATTTCTTTAGCACTGATGCCACCCTGTGCAGAGGCGATAAAGCGAGTTAAAATGGCAAAGGCAAACTCAACGGCTTCATTAAAACAACCATCAAAGTCACCCTCTTCTTGCCATGTAGGATTAAACATTGAAATCGTTTGGCTAAGGCTTATCCCCGTCGCAACACCTTGCACATGACCGCAATCAATGGCATCAATCGTCGAGACCAATCCTGCATCAACAGAGTTTGTGACATCTTGGTTACCTTTGCATATTTCTAGTCCGTATGCCTTCCAAATCAAACCAAATGATGAATAAGGCGTACCATCTTCACGTTGCCCAGCCCCCCCACGTTGATGATGATCAAAGCGACCATTAGCAGGATCATATTCACCACCAACATCAATGACCAGATCAGCTTGCGCAATCAACGCTAAATCACGTGTGCGAATGAGTTTAAAAGAAGGAAAAATGTGCTTTAATGCAGCCATGCTAAAGACATCATCAGCATGGAAGTTTCCGTTATGGGTTACTATCGTTTTATCATTCATTTATTTTGTGTCATTTTAGAAAAGGAAAAAAGTCTTGTGAGTTAAACATTCATCTTTTACTGTTTAGTGGTTTAAGTTCACAGGGCGGATTCTATACCAAGGTGGTTGATAACAACAGCTGATTTTATGACTAGGACGATTGTTTAGAAGCCGTGTAAACCCGCTCCCCTGCCAGATAGGTCGCATCGATATTACGATCATCTCCTAACATCATTAATGCAAAGAGCTTATCTTCTAAGCTCGTTGAACATTGGTAACGTAATTTTTGAAGATCCGTAAAAGCCCAATTTAAAACCACAAAATCAGCTTCCATACCAGCACTAAAAGACCCCACTTTATCATCAATGCTCAAGGATTTAGCACCTCCTAATGTGGCGAGATACAAGCCTTGAAAGACAGACAGCTTTTTATCCTGCAATTGCATGATTTTGTAGGCCTCACTTAATGAGGTTAATTGTGAAAAACTCGTTCCAGCACCAATATCTGTACCTAATCCAACACGCACATTATTTTCTTGTGCTTTTTCCAAATCAAATAAACCACTGCCTAAAAACAAGTTTGAGGTCGGACAAAATGAAATAGCAGAGTTAGTACGTGAAAAGGCAGTCCATTCTTTATTGGTTAGGTGCAGTGAATGTGCAAATATTGATTTATCACCGGTTAAACCATAATGCTCATAAACATCAAAGTAGCCATCTCGTTCAGGGAAAAGAGACGTCACCCATTCAATTTCTTTTTTATTTTCTGATAAATGAGTATGCACATAAACATCTGGGTATTTAGCTTTTAACTTACCCGCTAAATCTAATTGTTGTGGTGTTGATGTAGGCGCAAAACGTGGTGTGATGGCATACAATAACCGCCCTTTGTTATGCCATTTTTTAATCAACATTTCAGATTCATCATAACCACACTGCGCAGTATCCAGTAAGTATTCTGGTGCATTACGATCCATTAAAACTTTTCCGGCGATCAAACGCATATTTATTTTTTGCGCTTCCTCAAATAAAGCATCAACCGATTGTGTATGCACGGTGCCAAAAACTAAAGCGCTGGTTGTTCCATTTTTTAACAACTCATTGATAAAGAACTTTGATATTTTTTGTGCATGTTTTTTATCAGAAAATTGTTTTTCTGTTGGAAAAGTATAGTTTTCTAACCATGTTAATAATTGCTCTCCGTAGGATGCTATCATCTGTGTTTGAGGATAATGAATATGGGTATCAATAAACCCAGGAAGGATCAGTTGTCCACGTTTATCTTGAATGTTTTTATATGATTTGGCATCCATTTGAGAGAATGCTCGCAGAGATTTTATTTTGCCATTTTCAATAACCATCAAGCCATCAGGAAGATATTGATAAGCATCAGCAGCCATCGTCACTTTGTCTGGATCTTCCAGAAAATGAAGGAAACAGCCACGAATAACGGTTGTTTTTATGGCGGTTGAAGAAGAAATTAAGGTCATAAAGTAAACACCATGATTTTGATGAATGATTCAATAAAAACAACCCATAGTGATTAACATCACAATGGTTATTTTCGAGAAATAGCCAGCTATTGTTTCTTAAACTCAAGTATTAAGTGCAATATTTTTATATTATTGCAGTTAACGTTGCACAACTCGTACGATGAAACGCCATTACTGTTATTAAACATCCCTCAAATTTAACGGGATTCATCTACCTTTAATGTGCTTTGTATCATTTTTAATAGTTCTTTTTTTACAACAGGCTTTCGTATAAAGCCAGAACAAATTCCTTCGAGACCAAGCTCGTGAATAGATTCCGCTGAAGCGGTTAGCACCAGTATTTGGATACCTGCACAACTACTATCCTCTTTTAGCTGTCTTGCTACATCAACACCATCAAGTTTCGGCATTTTCAAGTCGAGTAAGAGTAAATCTGGCTTTAATTTTTTAGCAAGCATTAATGCTTCTAGCCCATCAGCTGCTTCGAAAAGGGTTAAAGGAAAATCAGCCAAATGAGCTTTTACTATTTCACGATTAAAGGCAACATCATCGGCAATTAATATTTTGGCTTTAGGCATCGAAATCGGTAATACCGGTGTTTCTTTTTCTTGTAAATGATGGCTAAAAGCTAAGTGTAATAGTTCGATGCTGAATAAACTTCCTTCTCCTTCTTTACTGCTCACTTTAATACTACCATTCATTAACTCTAACAATCGTTTGGAAATGGAAAGCCCTAAGCCAGTGCCACCATAGCGTTGATAATTGTTTTCTTGCACTTGTTTAAAAGAATCAAAAATAAGATTAAGTTTGGAGGCCTTAATTCCTATGCCCGTATCCTTGACATTTATTTGTAATGAAAATAATGATGTTTTTTCTATACTTTCTTTAAGAGGAGAATTTTCTACATTATCAATGACCGTGAGATCCAAAGAAACGACACCACGATGAGTAAATTTAAGTGCATTTGAAACTAAATTAATAATCACTTGATACAAGCGCATGCGATCAGTTTTAATGTATTTAGGAATATTTTTATCTACAGAGACGTTAAATTTAATATCCTTTTGTGCAATCTCTTTTTCAAAGAGATCTTCTACATCTTTCACAAGCAGAGTAATGTCGAAAAAATTATTTTCAATAGACAACTCACCCTCTTCAAGCTTTGATAAATCTAATACATCATTAATAATATGTAATAAGACACGTCCATTAGAGTGAATATTATTTAAATATCTTTCTGTTTCACTATGTTGCTCAATAAAATCATTTTTTGATAAAAGGATTTCTGTAAATCCTAGAATGGCATTCATTGGTGTTCGTATTTCATGGGACATATTAGCTAAAAATTGACTCTTCGTATTACTGGCTTTTTCTGCTTTTTCTTTTGCTATCTTCAATTCGTTTGTTTTACTTTCAACTAAAGTAAATAATCTTTCGTTTTCTCTATTAATAGAGCTGGTACGATAACGAATAATGGCAAAAACCAAAAAGAGGGTTAACAAAAAATATAAAGCATAAGCAAAGGGAGACTTCCAAGGAGGAAAAGAGACTTCAACTTCAATCGATAAATTATCATGCTCTGAGGGCCAAATTCCATCTTTGTTTTTTGCTTTTATACGAAGAGTATAACTCCCCCCGGGCAAGTTAGAATATCGCCCGCGACGAAGTTTATCTGCATAAAACCAGTTACTATCATATCCTTCCAGTTTGTATTGATATGATATTTTATTGGGTTTTTCATACTCCAAGGTTGCATATGAAAACTCAAAATAGTTTTTCTGCCAATCAAGCGTTAATTCAGTCATATACTCTAATGCGACAGAGGTTTTAATTGCTATTTGATTTTGGCTTAACTCCGTTAAAAACACATAAGCAGGCTTCAAGTTCGAGCGTAGGTTTTGGGGTTTAAAACTGGTCAAACCATTAAAACCGCCAAACCATAACGTGCCATTATCCGATTTACCTTTTGCAGTCGGGAAAAAATTATAACTGTGAACGCCATCTTCCAATTCATACACTTTCATGATTTCCATTTTAATGGGATCAAAATGGACAATACCAATATCTGTTGCTAACCAAAGGGTGTTTTTGTCATCAAGAAGAATATTAATAACAGAACTAATGGGGAACGTTGGGCTAAAAGGAAAGTTCTTAAAGGTTTTCTTTTTTAAATTAAATTGGGAGAGACCTCTATTTGTGGCTAACCATAATTTGTTATCTAATTCGATTAAATCAAAAACAGTATTTGATGATATACTCAAATCATCGTCTATCACATGTTGATAATTAATAAATTTTTCACTTTTTTTATTGAAATGAGAGAGTCCTCCACCCCATGTGGCAATCCACATATTATTTGGGTCGTCTTGTTGCATAACAAAGTTACCAGACGTCAGAACAGGCATAGAATGCTCATCGTATTTACTGGGTTGGAATTGCTTTATTTCACCACTCTCTAAATTTATTCGATTGAAACCTGCTTCCCATCCATTTGCCCAAATAACATTTTTTTCAACGGGATCTGCCAACATAGTGTAGAAGGCAGTCTCCTGAGTAATTTGTTTTATTATCTGCTTTGTTTTTCTATCGTAGAGCAAAATACCATTAAAAGTGGAGATATAAAAATTACCCTTATCATCTTCATAGAATCCTGCTGGATATTGGTTTGAATGTTTCTTTCCATGCACATCTTTTAAATCATAATGCGAAAAGTCATCACTTTGTGGATGGTATAAATTAAGTCCTGAGCCAAATAAACCTAACCATACGTAGCCGGCTTTATCTTCATAAATAGGGATAACGGCATCTGAAAATAAAGAGTTTTCTTGCTCAGGGTTGTTTAAATAAAGGTTCAGCGTTGTTATTCCATGTGTTAATTCATCTACTTTGCCGTCATTATGGGTGATCCAAATAACACCGCGAGAATCTTCAAAATAATTACGAATGAAATTACTACTTAAGCCATATTTAAAGTTCTTTTGACTTTTCAATACTCGTGTCGTTAATGTTTCAGGGTTTAAGTATATTAGCCCATAACCTATTGTTGATGAAATGAGAACCAATTCACCCTTGCTTGTTTTAATAATATTGAAAAGGTCATAAACGTCTCCACTTTCATTAAGAACATCTAACTTTAATTGCAAGTATGTATTTGTTATAGGATCGTACTTAACAATATATTTACCTCGACCAACAAACCAAATAAAACCATTGTTATCTTCTGTTATCGCTTTAACATCAATTAACGGTATTTTTTCTGCCCTTTTTGAGGTCACAAATGGGAATATTTCTTTAACATAAGTATCAAGATTCATTCGAATAACAGGCGAAGCAAGACTCGCTATCCAAAGGTTATTATTTGAGTCTATATAGAGGGATGAAATTGAATCTTTTTCATCGTCTTTTAACCAATAACTCGTAAAGGTGTCTGTTGTAGGATCGAAACGACTGAGTCCATTATTTGTACCAAACCATAAAAAACCATTTTTGTCCTCAACAATAGTGTTTGATGACATAAGAAAAGTATTGTCTGCGAGCGTGTTATGTGAAAGAACCAGAGCATCATCAACGGGTGATTTTTTAAGATTATTACCCTCAGTAAAAAACTGGGTAAAAGTATTGGTTTTTTTATTATAACGATTTAAGCCATAATTTGTGCCTATCCAAATATCTCCCCGACTGTCTGAAAAAAGTTGTGAGACATAATTATTACTTATCGTTTCATCTGAAGCGTGTATAGATTGCGTTGATGTTCCATCATATCGAACCAAACCATCAAACATTGTTGAAAACCACAAAAAACCATCTTTATCTTCTATCACATTATAACTAGGCTCTCCCTTTAAAGAGAATTTGAATTTGATTGTGCCTTCTGGTATCGCGATAACATCAGAACAAAAAGAAAAGAAGAACAAAGGCATTAAGAGAAAAAGTTTTATCACGAGATACAAACCTTAGTGTAATTTTTTCACATTAAAAGAAAGCCTTAACTATATAATATGTGTATTACTCGTCATAGTAATACTTTATGAACTGGTTTTAATATGCGGGTTATTATTCAACATTGAGCCACACAAAGTAATACCTTAACCTAAAAGGTGTGGTGGATATTTTAGACGCATCATCAAGGGGTTAAGCCCTCGATGTTTTTGCTACGCTCTGCTAAATTTCAGCATTAAATAAGTCTTAACAAAAATAACAGCATAAGTCCCTTAAATAGCCGGGAATAGGTGTTTCAGTAAAAGAGCGAAAAAAGCGCTTTACTCTCTTCGCATACGCGACTATTTTTTAACTATTTTAGGTTTAAGTTTTCTAAACATAAAAATTTGCCAAAGCGCTAAAGGGAAAAAGACAAATGCAATTACGACACCTGTATTCATATAATTAAGAAATAAGCTATTTTTTTCTGGGAACTCATTTAATTCTCGTATCGACATAATAGGAAGTAATATCAACGGCAGTGCGACCAGACAAAAACCAAGGAATGCCCCAAATAATGAATTGAGTAAAGAGGTTTCAGATATCCTGACAATAAAAACGGGTAATACGATGCTTAATATAATGCCAAATATCATTTCAGCATAAAGTGATATTTTAAAATGTTGAATTCTTTCTTCCATGGATAACGTCCTTTTAAAAACATAATTTATTAAAAACACTCATTAAGTCACGGCGTGATTAGTTGAGATTGTAAAGAGAGATTTAGGGTATCAACCTCACCTTAAAAATCAACAATATAAAATATAAAATTAACAGCTATGCATAACGCGCTAAAAAAGTCATTAAGTGCAACAGTGTATACCCATGATACTTCAAGGTGCACCGTCAGCAAGGAAAATTGCGCCGAGATGCGCGCAAGATGAGTTATTCTACCGAGAGATTTATAACAACGCAGAGGGCTGTAAGTTATACCAAAGGAATTAATTAAGTGATCAATGTTTGCGAAGGATAAATTAACGGTAACAAGGCGTGAGTTGCAGGAGATAGTTATCCTCACTTCAAAACTCACAACGCAGTTAAGGTTGATTTAAACGCGCGAGGGTGATCACCTTTTTAGTTCCTTTGCTATTACCTTGCCCTACGAGGTGATAGCATTATCCATCACCGCACAGATGACACATTTAAATAATCAAGTGCGGCGCAAATTACTGCAACTTGTGCATTAATACACATTTCATTATTAACAAGTGGACTATCAGGATACACTTCGGTGGTGGTGACATAAGGGGCATCAGTTAATCCCATACACAAGCCTAATTCTCTGGCAGCATAATTGACCACACCAAATTGTGCTAATGACACGCCAATTAATTGTTGATCTTGATCAGCTGGCGCAATGTGCGTTACTTTTTTGACCCGATTAATGATCGCTTTTTGAAAGTTTTTTTGTGCTTTAGTTGTATCTCCCACTAAATAAAAACCATCTGGAATAGCACTGTGTTTGTTGATGTGCGCATCACGCGCTTCAAGTGCAGGTCTAAATTCACTGTTATCGGTGTCTGTGGTTTCATGCAAATCAATATGAACAAGAAACTCAACGGCAAGTGAATTGATATACGCCATTAAGAGAAAGGCTTCTTGTGCAGGACTATTGCTATAAAAAGAACGATTAGGATCAATTGTATTAGGGTTCCAACGGTTGATCGTTTCATAGCCCCAAGGACTCACACAGGGCGCAATAATAAAATTATATTGAGCAAGGTAATCGGGGGAGAGGGTCTGCGCAAATCGAATCGCACCGTGAACCCCGCTTGTTTCGTATCCATGAACGCCACCACTAATAAATACATTGGCGCGATCCTTTTGCCATTTTCTAGATTTAATGACAAACAAAGGATATTCATTCTCACCATAACGTAACTCACCATATTGAATAAGCTCAAAGTGCTCTGCTAATTCTTGAAGTTCATCAAGCACGTCATCTTTATAACTACGTTTAATTTGCTGCGCTTCTCGCCATTGTTGCTTTTCGGCATCCGCCCATTTTTTGCCCGCGAGCCCAATCGGATAATTTTTTTGTGTGTTCATAACAGATCCTTAAAAATGATGTTTTACATCGAAGCAGGCATTAACAATCAATGAGAGAGTCGTTAAAAATAACCCTAGTGTGGCACAGAGTAATACGCAAGCAACCCCTAAGCAATAATAACAACAACCTATTTTAGGTGTATTTTAACCTTATAAGAACCCGCACATTACCTTGTTTACATCACGTTACTGCCTAAATTAATATATTCAATGCACTTCAAAATAAGGATTGTAGAGTTCGCTATGATCGCTTTAAATAGACAATATTATTATCGTTATATCACCACCTTCAAGATGCAATTTATTAACCAATGAGCAACAAAGTCATCCATAAAGCATCAATTCACCTGTATAAACAAAGTATAACCGCGTAGGATGTATCTTATATTTTTTATAATGAGCCTTACCATGCCTATCGCCACAACAGATCACTCGGTTACCCGCGCCCTTTTAATTGCGATTCGCACACCTGATGTGACACAGCAACAAGTAGAGGAATCATTATCTGAATTAGGCCGTTTAGTGAATACATTAGGTTTTATGGTGCTTGCTAAAAAAACACAACGACAAAAATCAACCAAACAATTGTCTGTACTTGGTTCCGGAAAACTAGAAGAATTAGCCACATTAACCAGTGAATCAGATCCAATACAAGAGCAGATAGACTTTGATCAAGATGAACTAAATCAACTCGTCGCCTCTTCCTCGGTTCAACAACAAGCGAACGTGGTGGTTTTTGATTGTGAATTAAGTCCCAATCAATTACGTAATGTTGAAGCCGCACTTGGCGTAGAGGTTTACGATCGTACCCGCGTCATTATTGAAATATTTAGCAAACATGCACGTACCCGTACCGCTAAACTGCAGGTAGAAATCGCCCGACTTAATTATTTAACACCACGCATACGTGATGAAAACAGTGGCGATCGTGAACGCCAAAAAGGTCGCTGGATAGGTGAGACAGCTTTTGAGATCAATCGACGACGTATACGCGATAAAATTGCTGAATTAAAACGTGAATTAACAAAGTTACAAAAAGAGATGCAAGGTCGCCGTAGTGGTCGTGTTGAACAATTATGTGTAGCCTTAGTGGGATATACCAACGCTGGCAAATCTTCGTTAATGCGCGCGTTAACAGACTCACAAGTTTTAGTTGAAGATAAATTATTTGCCACATTAGATACCACAATACGTACCCTGCAGCCCGTCACACAACCGCGTATTTTAATATCGGATACCGTGGGATTTATTAATAAATTACCCCATGATTTAGTGGCTTCATTTCATTCAACCTTAGAAGAAGCCAAAGACGCGGCGCTGTTGCTTTATGTTGTAGATGCCTCAGATGAAAACTTCACCACACACTTAGCGGTTGTTGATCAGGTACTACAGCAATTAGATATTGATTTAAATAATAAATTATTATTACTGAATAAAGTGGACTGTTTAAGTGAAGATCAACAATTAGCATTATTAGAACAATATCCAGAGGCCCTACTGATCAGTGCTTATAATGAAAAAGATGTGACCTTAGTGCATCAAGAAATTCAACTTTTCCTAGAGAAAAAAATGTGCGCAGCTTGTTTCCAAATACCTTACACGGCAACGGGTATTATGGGTGAAATCCACAGTAAAATGCAGGTAATAGATGAGCAATATGATGAAAAAGGTATTCGTATCACGCTTAAAGCGAGCCCTATTGCACTGGAGCGTTTACATAAAATGCTACAAACTTCTTTTAAATAGAAAGGCCGGTCAGCAACGTTATTAACAAGCCTCTTTTTCATATAAAAGCAATCAATAGGTTATCAATGATCATTGTTGATAAAGACTATTTTTGCGCTCAAAGCAATCAAAAGAGTACCCGAGATCCCTTCAAGCCCCCTTGCGTAACGCTGCGCTTTTGGGCTATTAAATAAAATACTGCCTAAACTTGCATAAAAAAGATTACACAGCGTTGCCAATCCGCTGAATAACAGACCTAATATAAGTAATTCTTGGCTAGCATTAGCCCCCATTGGATCAATAAATTGTGGTAAAAAAGCCAGAAAAAACATAGCCACTTTGGGATTCAGTACACTGACAATCACACCTTGTTGAAAAATATTACTTTGTTTTAACGCCTTTTGCTGTGGGTCATTTTGCGCCGTGAGTTGGCTGTCATTGCGATAACAATTGATAAGGCAGCTGATACCAAGATAAAGTAAATAAAGTGCGCCTAAATATTTAATCATGGTAAATAAAAATGCGGAGCTCAAAATCAAAGCAGAAAGGCCTAAAACGGCCGCTAAAGTATGAATTAAATAACCGACTCCTAAGCCTAACGAGGCTTTTATTCCCGCTTGCATTTTCCCTTTCATGGTATTAGTCACAATGTAGATAACATCAGGCCCAGGAATTAAATTAATAGATAACGCGGCAATAACAAACAGTATTAAAGTATTTATTTCGATCATGAATGCTCCCTGTAATAGTCTTAAAAAGTCATAAAATAAGTTGCCAATGACCGACATCAATCCAGCGCTCAAACTTATGGCCAATTTCTTTGAAGTGCGCAACCTGAGTAAAACCTAAATATTCATGCAGTTTAATGCTTGCTTGATTAGGTAAAGAGATAGCCGCAATCGCAACATGAAAGCCACCAGCAGATAAAAGAGGTATTAATTTATCATACAACATGCGCCCATAACCATTACCACCCTGCTGATGGTGAAGGTAAACAGTTATTTCAACACTATTTTTGAAAGCAGAACGTGATGCCCAGTTCGTTGCATAGGCATAACCGAGCA
>JBAHZV010000031.1:0-15020 GCA_037132845.1 Psychromonas sp. | reverse complement strand
ATTTTTGGTTGGAAGCTGTTAGTTCAAGCTTTTCAGCCTCTTACTACTTGCTAAATTTTGCATCTGGAGTGATAACGGGTATATAATCGCCATTATTAGTTACTTATTTAATTAAAGGAATATTTTGTGGATTTAGCAACTCTAATCGGAATCATAGTCGCTTTTGCGATGGTAATTATGGCCATGTTACTTGGTGGTACTATTGATATGTTTATCGATACGGTATCCATATTGATAGTATTTGGTGGTACTGCTGGTGTTGTCATGATGAAATACAATATGTCGCAATCTATTGGCGCGTTCAAAATTGCCATGAAAGCCTTTATGTTTAAAGCCGATTCTGCTGAAGAATTGATCAGTAAATCTGTTGAAATGGCAGATGCCGCTCGTAAAGGTGGTTTTTTAGCATTAGAAGAAGCTGAAATTAGTAATGGCTTTATGCAAAAAGGGGTTGATATGCTGGTTGATGGTCATGATGCGGACGTGGTGCGTGCTACTCTGGAAAATGATATTCGATTAACTGCGGCTCGTCATGAAATTGGTGCTGATATCTTCAATAAAATTGGTGATGTTGCTCCCGCAATGGGTATGATTGGTACTTTGGTTGGTCTCGTTGCGATGCTATCGAATATGGATGATCCCAAATCAATTGGACCCGCTATGGCGGTGGCACTGCTAACAACATTATATGGTGCGATGATAGCGAACATGGCGGCAATACCCATCGCTGATAAATTAAAACTACGTGCTAACGAAGAAACTCTCAATCGAAATCTGATCTTAGATGCGGTATTAGGCATTCAAGATGGACAAAACCCCCGTGTTATTGAAAGCTTATTACGCAACTACTTACCCGAATCAAAACGTATTACAGGTACTGCAGATGGTGATGCATAATGGCTAAAGAAGAATGTAAGTGTCCACCACCAGGGTTACCGCAATGGATGGGGACCTTTGCCGATTTAATGGCATTATTAATGTGCTTTTTTGTACTACTTTTATCATTTTCTGAGATGGATGTTTTAAAGTTTAAACAAATTGCAGGCTCAATGAAGTTTGCTTTTGGTGTGCAATCGGTGCTGGAAGTGAAAGATATCCCAAAAGGGACGTCAGTTATTGCGCAAGAATTTACCCCTGGCAGGCCGGATCCCACTCCCATTGAAGTTATCATGCAACAAACCCTTGAGGTGACCAAAGCTAAACTTGATTTCCAAGAAGGAGAGGCAAGTCGGGCGGGTGCGCAAGAAAATACCAGAATACGTAAAATAGCGGCCACAGAAAAAACTGAAGGTGAAACGGCGAGTCAATCTGATTCCGATGCGGATGGGCACAGAGAAGAAGCGCCTGTACAGGAAGAGCAAAGTGATTCTGAGGAATCAAAATTACAAGAGTTTACACCTGCTCCTGGTGTTTCAGCACAACATGGTTTAGCTAAAAAACTTGCAAAAGAATTACGTGAAGAAATTGAAGATGGTGCGATAGAAATCGAATCATTAGGGCAACAACTTATTATCCGAGTTCGTGAAAAAGGTGCCTTTCCTGCGGGATCCGCTTTTTTACAGCCTCGTTTTCGCCCTGTTATTCGTAAAATTGCGGCTCTCTTGATTGATGTCCCCGGTGTTATCACTATTTCAGGGCACACCGATAATGAACCAGTACAGTCAGAATTATACAGTTCTAACTGGGACCTTTCTGCACAACGCGCAGTATCGGTCGCGCACGAAATGCTCAAGGTACGTGGCATCCAAAATAAAAGCTTGGTGGTTTCCGGTTATGCGGATAGTAAACCTTTATCAACTGGAAAAAGTGCTTCAGAAGTAAGTCGAAATCGTCGCGTAGAGATAACGATAATGCAAGGTAAAGCAACGGAAAGTGAAGAGATCACTATTATGCCAAGGCCACCAATTGAAGGTCAAGAAGCAGGAACTGCTGTTGTACCACAATAATATCATGTACTTCATTAATTAATTAAATGCTCAATTAATTAATGAAGAACATCGTTTTAGTCCTTTTTTAATGACTGCCTGGTTGTGCTCTCATGTCCCCCATCGAGATGCGAGTGATGTCGCTCCATATTGTGGTAATGAAAACCTTACCGAATCTTAACCCTCACCCTCACCTAAAGTAAGCGATTATGTATCGATATCTTATATCAATCGTACTGAAATAAATCGCAATAAAAGCAATGCTAATAAATGGCGGATTAATTTTATTGGCTATAACAAACTATTTTGCTTACCTACGGGTAGACAATAGAGGTAACAAATAGCAAAAAAGTTAAGCATCTGTACCGCTCTATGTAAGGTTTTTAATGGCTTAATTAGTCACTAAAAAGTATAATATATTCAGCATAAGCTAAATAACCAAAAAGTGAATATGAAAACACCTAAAAGAATACAACCCTTAATTGATGATGGTCTCGTTGATAAAGTATTACGTCAATTGATGAGCGGTAAGGAAGCAACGGTTTTTGTTGTGCAATGTGGCGCAGAAATCCGCTGTGCAAAAGTGTATAAAGAAGCCAGTAAACGTAGTTTTAAGCAAGCTGTTTTATATAACGAAGGTAGAAAAGTACGCAATGGTCGTCGCGCGCGTGCAATGGAAAAAGGCTCTAAATTTGGTCGTAAAGAGCAAGAAGAAGTTTGGCAACATGCCGAAGTTGATGCCCTTTATAAGCTTGCCGATGCAGGTGTTCGTGTCCCTCAGCCTTATGGTTGTTTTGAAGGTGTTTTATTAATGGAGCTGATCACTGATGAACAAGGTTTTGCCGCCCCTCGTTTGAATGACGTTTCTATGTCCTCTGAACAAGCTATTGATGATCATCGTGATATTATGCAACATATTGTGCGTATGCTAACGGTTGGCATTGTACATGGTGATCTTTCTGAATTTAATGTGCTCGTTGATGAATGGGGACCCGTTATTATTGATTTACCACAGGCTGTTGATGCTGCTGCCAATAATAATGCTAAAGCCATGTTACTTAGAGATGTGAACAATATGACGGCCTATTTCGCTCAGTTTGCGCCACAACTTGCCACTACTCAATACGGCAAAGAAATCTGGTCTCTCTATGAGTCTGGCGAGTTGTCTGCCGAGAGTATTTTAACTGGGCAATTTGAAGAAGATAAAAGCACCACGGATGTGGGTAATATTATCGATGAAATTGAAGCTGCACGTACTGAGCATGAAGAGAACCAACAGAGAATTGTAGAATTTGAAGCTTAATTAACGACCCTGTCGTGAAATCGGTGTAATTACCTATCTTATATTAAAGATAGGTAATTATGAATAAGCAAGAATTTAAAGCATCAAAGGGTTTAAAGTCTCAAAAAAAATCACTTTATTTTACTCAAATGTACTTCTCTTGCGGGTGGACTTATTTTCATAAAATGTCGCTTGGCATTTTTAAAATTACCAGATTAAATCCATGAAGGGGTACTATGTACATACAAATACGTTTATATGAATCTTAAATCTTCAAAAGTACTCCTAACCTAACTCTTAGACTAATACCAAAGGAACTAAAAAGGTGATCACCCTCGCTCGTTTAAATCAACCTTAACTGCGTTGTGAGTTTTGAAGTGAGGATAACTATCTCCTGCAACTCACGCCTTGTTACCGTTAATTTATCCTTCGCAATCATTGACCACTTAATTAATTCCTTTGGTATAACCACACCTATTCTTACGCAGAGTGATAGGTTTGATTCAATATAACTTCCCTATTATCTGCTGTAAATAATCTACCTTAGCTTTATGTTACGGCAAAGCTGACCATATAATACAGAGCCTTCTGCATAGTAGTCATCACTTTCATCAATGAAATTGTTTAAATTAACAGCCTATTCGATACCTATGCTGTCTCGTTAATTTATAATTTTTACAAAATAAAGATCAACAGCCGTTGCAATATTTTATTTTCAGCCGAATTTTATTGTTTTGATTCATCATCTGACAGTTGCTCTATAAACGGTTGCCGTTGAGACGCCTGCGAGCTTCGCGATATCTTTAATGGAGGGCACCATTATCCTTAAATAATCATTCGTTCTTCTGAACAGTATAAGGTAACAATTAATTTGTAACAGCTTACAAAATTATTAAATTTGTTTTTCTTTTTATGAAAAATGTTAATTGTATGCCTTGCTAAATATTTGATTAAAATTTTATGCTAATATTCTATAAACGTCACAAAATTAGACTGATCAGGCTGATATTTGCATAGTTATTAAACTACATTGATTCCTGAACACGAAAGTAATACGTTGGATCTCACTGTTATTGATAGTTTTCTGTTAAGTATTCAACGCATTTTTATTAAGCTTTATTTGTAATCGATTACAAAATAGAGCTTTTGGCTAGCGTAATAGAAGTAAGGGAAGATCATGAAAACGATCAAAGGTCCAGCACTGTTTCTTGCACAATTTGTAGGAGACGAAGCACCATTTAATTCCTTAGAAAACATTGTAAAATGGGCTGCAAGTATTGGCTACAAAGGTGTACAAATCCCTACGTGGGATGGGCGATTGTTTGACTTAGAAAGGGCCGCTGAAGACATCGAGTACTGCCATCAATTGCAAGCACTGGTGGCCTCTTATGGGGTGGAAATTACCGAACTGAGCACTCACTTACAGGGGCAACTCGTCGCAGTCCACCCTGCCTATAACGAAATGTTTGATGGTTTTGCCCCTCCAGAAGTTCATAACAATCCTCGCGCAAGACAAGAGTGGGCGGTAAATCAACTTTTGTTATCTGCGAAGGCGTCTAAAAACTTAGGGCTAACTGCTCATGCCACTTTTTCCGGGGCACTGCTGTGGCCATTCATGTATCCATGGCCACAAAGACCAGCAGGGCTAGTCGAAGAGGGCTTTGCTGAATTAGGTAGGCGTTGGCGACCAATTTTGGATGCCTTTGATGACGCAGGTGTGGATGTTTGTTATGAAATTCACCCTGGCGAAGATTTACATGATGGTATTACTTTTGAGATGTTTTTGGCTGAGGTCGACAACCATCCAAGAGCCAATATTCTTTACGATCCGAGTCATTTCCTTCTTCAACAACTTGACTATTTAGATTTCATCGACAGATATCATGATCGAATTCGTATGTTCCATGTGAAGGATGCAGAGTTTAATCCTACCGGCCAGCAAGGTGTCTATGGTGGCTATCAAGGATGGAAAGATAGAGCCGCCCGATTCCGTTCACTCGGTGATGGACAAGTGGACTTTAATGGGATTTTTTCCAAATTATCTCAATATGATTTTGATGGCTGGGCCGTCGTTGAATGGGAATGCTGTCTAAAACATCCTGAATCCGGCGCTGTAGAAGGTTCTGAGTTCGTTACAAAACATATTATCAATGTTACCGACAAAGCCTTCGATGATTTTGCTGATACGGCGACAGATGACGCTGCAAATTTGCGCATTTTGGGACTGGATTAAAGGAGGTAACCAAATGGACAAAGTAAAACTTGGCATGGTCGGTGGTGGAATAGGTGCTTTCATTGGTGCTGTTCACCGAATTGCTTCTCGAATTGATGGCCGATACGAACTCGTGGCGGGAGCGTTGAGTGCAGACCCTGAAAAAGCCACTCAATCTGGTTTGGATCTGGGGTTACCTCCGGATCGCATCTACAGCGATTTCCGCGAGATGGCAGAACAGGAAGCAGCGAGGAAAGATGGCATTGATGTTGTCGCGATTGTGACCCCTAACCACATGCATTTTCCTGTCGCAAAGGCGTTTTTAGAGGCGGGCATTCACGTTATTTGTGATAAGCCAGTAACATCGGATCTCTCCGACGCATATCGTTTAGAAGAGATCGCGAGTCAAAGTGGTCAGCTGTTTGTACTCACTCACAATTACACCGGTTACCCTTTAGTTCGTCAAGCCAAACAGATGGTGAAACAAAACTTGCTTGGCAAACTTCGAGTCATACAAGTTGAATATCCACAAGATTGGATGAGTTCAGATACCGAACATTCAGGAAATAAGCAAGCAGAATGGCGAACGGATCCTAAGCGCTCAGGCCCTGCAGGATGTCTTGGTGATATAGGCACTCACGCCTACAACTTAGCGTGTTTTATTAGTGGGTTGAAACTAGAGCAAGTGAGTGCTGACCTGACGATTTTTGTTGAGGGGCGTCAGTTGGATGACAACGTAAGTGCCATGCTCCGCTTTGAAAAAAATGTGAAAGGCATGTTGTGGAGCAGCCAAGTCGCGCCAGGTAATGAAAACGGATTGCGAATTAGAATTTATGGTGAAAAAGGGGGGCTGGAATGGGCGCAAGAAAACCCCAACCAGTTGAAGTATAGCTTGCTCGGGCAACCCGTTCAGATTCTTACCCGTGCAGGAAATGGCTACATGGAAACGGCTCCGTACTTAACTAGAACACCAGGAGGACACCCCGAAGGTTATTTAGAAGGTTTTGCAAACCTATATTATGAAGTGGCTGACTGTATCGAAAGGGTTAAAGCCGGCGAAGCCGTAGAAGCCGTGCTCAGTAATAGTTTGTTGCCTCAAATGAAAGAAGGCATAGACGGTATGCGTTTTATTACCGCTGTCATTGCGTCATCTGAGCAAAATGGTCGCTGGATTTCATTAGAGGATATCTAAATGGGCAATTTTTTAGGTGAACCTCTTTTACGCTTGGATTCAATCAAAAAGGATTTCTCTGGTGTACAGGTGCTTCATGGTATCAGTATCGATATTTTCGGCGGAGAGGTTCTTGGAATACTAGGTGAAAACGGGGCCGGTAAGTCTACGTTGCTCAAAATAATTAATGGGATTTATCACGCCAGCAGTGGTTCAATTTCTATCGATGGTCATCAGGTGGATATTCGTTCTCCGTCTGACGCTAAAAAATATGGCATCGCGATGATTCCACAAGAGTTCAACTTAGTTGCTAGCTTGAACGTATTTGAAAACATTTTTCTTGGGCAGGAATTAAAAAAGGGCGTTCTGTTGGATAAGTCCTCGATGCGTCAACGTACCGTAGATCTATTATCAATGCTAGACACTGAACTCAATCCGGATGCTCTGATAGAAAATCTCAGCGTAGCTGAGAAACAGATGGTTGAAATTGCTAAAGCCTTGGTTTATGACGCAAGAGTTTTGATTATGGATGAACCGACGACGGTGTTAACAAATATTGAGGTCAATGTCTTATTTACATTGATAGATAAGTTAAAAGCGCAGGGTGTGACGATTTTATTTATATCTCACAAGCTTAAAGAAGTGAAGCGATTGTGCGATAGATTAATGATATTGCGTGATGGTCACTTGGTATCGCTCGATAATGTTGCAGAGATAAACGAGCAGGATATGGCCACCAAAATGGTGGGACGAGAACTCAATCAAATATTTCCCAAAAAATCGATTGTAACCTCTGTTGTCGCGTTAAAGGTGTCAAATCTTAGCGTCAAGGACATGGTTAAGAGTATTGATTTCCATGTTAATAAGGGAGAGGTTTTAGGTTTTGCTGGTTTGGTTGGCAGCGGGCGTACTGAAATTGCCGAAGCGGTAATGGGGCTTAGAAAAAGGCAGACGGGTCAAATAGAAGTATTTGGAGAGCGGGTCGATATAAAAAATATTAAACAGGCTGTTGGCAAAGGGCTTGCTTATTTGAGTGAAGACCGGCAGGGACGAGGGCTGGTGATGGGATTTAACTTAATAGAAAACATCAGCTTGGTTTCGCTTTCTCGTTATACTAAAGGGCTGATCAATCACCGTTTGGCAAAAGCCAAGACAGAACAATATGTATCACAGTTTGATATTAAAGCCGCCTCATTGGAGACAGAATTGCAGTACCTCAGTGGTGGTAATCAACAAAAAGTCTACTTATCGAAATGGATGGACACGGAACCGAAAATTCTTATTTTGGATGAGCCAACTCGAGGCGTAGATGTTAATACAAAGAAAGATATTTATCATTTCATTCAAAGTCTTACAGAAAATGGTTTAGCGGTCATCGTTATCTCTTCTGAAATGGAAGAGTTAATTGGCTTGGCGCATCGAGTGTTGGTTATGCGTGAAGGAACATTGCAAGGAGAGTTAGAAAAAGAGGCGATTACAGAGCAACAGATAATGTTGTTGGCGGCAGGGCTGAAAACCGAAAAGAACGATTTAGAACCAATACTTTCAGAGAATGTAAGCGCATGAGTGAGGCTGAAAAGATGAAGAGTAAAACGCGAATGAGTGAACAAACAGAACAGCAGTCAATGTTTATAAAAGCATCGTGGCTCAGCAAGATTAATTTTGGCCGTTTAGCTCCATTAATTGCGCTATGTATATTGATTGCCTTATCCGCCATCGTGAGTGAGCATTTTCTTATTCCCCGAAATATTACCAATGTTTTACGGCAGGTTTCTTACACCGGCATTATCGCGCTAGGGATGACCTTTGTCATCATTGCTGGAGGTATAGACCTGTCAGTTGGTTCGATGTTGGCGCTTGTTGGTGTTTTGGTCATCATGCTGGTTAATTATTTAGGTGATGGCTGGTCCGCAGTAGTGATTGCAATCATAGGGGCGATGCTTATTGGATCATTCTTCGGTGCTATAAATGGCTTATTGACCACTAAAGGTAAAATTGCCTCCTTTGTGGCGACATTAGCAACCATGTCGGTTTATCGGTCGCTAACACTATATGTAAGTGATGCCGGAGAGATGGTCTCGAATAATCAATACTATCCTGACGTGGGTACAGGCTATTTTCTCGGGTTACCCATTCCGGTTTGGGTCTTTCTTATATTGGCTATATTAGGTCATATATTGCTTAAGCACACTGCGTTTGGGCGTCATGTTTGTGCGGTTGGCTCGAATCCAAAAGTAGCCGCGTACTCAGCAATAAACGTGGACCGAATCTATTTTTTAACATTTGTTATTTTGGGATTTGCCGTTGGCATATCTGCCGTCATGTTGTCGTCACGGCTTAACTCAGTTAGTCCCGGAGATGCGGGCCTTTTTTATGAATTGGATGCGATAGCTGCCGTGGTAATTGGCGGTACATCGTTATCAGGAGGAAAAGGCACGCTTTGGGGAACGGTTGTTGGTGTCATTATCCTAGGCATCATCAATAACATGCTTAATTTATTAGGGGTTAGCCCCTATCTGCAAGGAACGGTGAAAGGCTTAGTGATTTTAATTGCGGTATTGATGCAGTTTAAACGGTCCAATTGAGTCAGACACTATCATTAACAATGAAGGAGAATTACTATGCAACTCATACGAAAAATTGCTCAGTTGAGCCTAGGAATAGCATTATTTGCTATTTTGGGGACGTCCTTAGCTTTTGCAAAAACATACAAAGTTGGTGTTTCGGTACCTTCTGCAGACCATGGTTGGACAGCTGGCTTGCTCTGGTGGGCTGAAAAGTCTGTCGCTGACTTTAAAAAAACAGAAAAAGATGTTGAATTTTATATCGTTGCGGCAAGCTCCGGCTCGAAGCAAGTTGGTGATGTTGAAGACTTGATGATTCGAGGAATCGATGCGTTAGTCATTCTGCCTCATAATCCCGCAACGTTACAGAAAGTTATCGAAGAAGCTTATGAGAGTGGTATATACATAGTGGTTGTTGATAGGGAATTAGCCATTCCAGCACAGGATGTCTTTATTGCTGGTGATAATGCGGGTCTTGGGAGTGTCAGTGGTAAATGGTTGGCCGAAGAAATGGATGGAAAAGGTAAAATTGTTGTATTAGAAGGTATGTCTATCCCAATTAATAAGCAACGAGTTGACGCTTTTAATACTGAAATTGCAAGGCACAAAGGAATAGAAATTCTCGATAGTCAGCCAGCAGACTGGTCAACTCAGAAAGCATTAACCGTGATGGAAAATATGTTACAGCGCCATTCGACAATTGATGCAGTATGGTGTCAAGACGACGATATGCTCAAAGGTGTAATGCAAGCTATCAAAGAGTCTGGTCGCACTGATATAAAAACAGTACTCGGAGGGGCGGGATCTAAAGACATTATGAAAATGATCATGGACGGTGATAAGGTGGTTAGAGCTACCGTGACTTATCCACCGAGTATGGTTGCTTCAGGTGTTGCACTCGCGGTAATAGGCTTGAAGGGTGAAAAACTCGGTAAGATGTATCACACTGTCCCTTCTCGTGTAATATTGGCCGCTGAACTGGTCGACAAAACTAACGTCAGTGATTTTTACATGCCGAGCGCGGCGTATTAAATGGTGTTATCAATAAAAAACAGCCCGACTTGAATAGTTTGGGCTGTTTTTAAATGAAAAAAACGTATTTATTTTGTTTTTTCTAAATCTGATTCTATTGCGTGGATCTTACTTGAAAATATTTTTCCAAATGGCGGAAATCAGAAGTTATTTTCGCTTTTATTATTCTTTTTATGAAGGTGGCTGAGTATCTTTTTTATCACAACTGGATATTCAATGCTTGCAATGATCTTAACCACGCCACTGTATTGATGATCGGTTTCTATATCTATCTCAAAGGTCCGTTTGAGCATTTGAGGCTTTGCGTCTAGATCATTGATTTTCAACATAGGATATTTTTATAGCCCATCCAAATACAGATAGTCATTATCTACATCTTTACGAGTAAACTTTCGCGCTCAAGAAAACCAGCCACACGTTGGCTAATTTGGCTCTCAATATTAATACTGTTAACTTTGCTCAGACTCCTTTAAGAACAAAATAATAATATCAATGGTAGAGAGCCTATTTTATCAATCAACATTTCGCGTGTAACTTAAGTTACTAAACGTCAGTTCGCTCTCGGTGATACCTGCATCTATGTAGAATTGTTCAAAGTCATCGGAATCCTCAATATCTTCGAGGGACTCTGAATCTTGTGCCTGTAAATAATTACCAAATTTCAAGTAGGACTCCGAGCTGTCTTCAATGGATAAATTAAATGATTCACCAAAGGCACTCACTGTCACGTTGCCATGATCGTTGATCACTTGGAAATCAAAACTGTCACCAGAAACAGCTGTCCCAAGTGATTTTTTCTCTTCGCCCGAACCATCTTCTTTAGCTAAACGTACATACACATCAAAAATGCCATTATTAGCAATACTGTCTGTAAATCCTGATTCACTGCTATCAGATACATATAACTTCATGATTGTTCCAGTATCACTGGCATGATGTTGTGCAACAATTGTTTTAGAACCATCAGATAGGTTTAAATGAATGGTTGCTTGAAAGTCTTCATAAACTTCTGTCATTGCAACACGTTCATCTTCTTTAATTTTTAGTTCATGTCTCCAGCCATTACCATTAGGTGTAATATGTTGAGCTGTCAGTGCATCAAATACCATAGTAGAGCCAACAGTAGGATCATAACCTTCTGTATCCCATACTGACCAATCCCAATCAAGAGTTCCGTCATCAAGACTGTCAGCACCATAAACCTTCACTTCTGTAATATTGGTCCAATCACTTCCTGCACTATTACTTTGTCCTTTTATACGGATTTGCTGTGCATCAATATCGGTGACATTATAAACCTCGAGCTCACTAGAGCTACCACTGCTGATACTATCGTAAACTTTAGTCCAACTACCACTGGTACCTGGGCGGGCATAAATTTCAAAGGTATGGCTACGTAATTCACCTTTACCCCAAGCGACGGCAACCTCTGTCACTGCTCTAGTTTCATCTAATTGTAGCGTTAAGTTTACAGCTTCACCATCGTTTGAAGCTGCCCAACGCGAAGACCAAGCCGAGTTATTATCAATCGCATTGGATGCGGGGTAATTGTTATGGCCAGTTCCATCATCAAATGCTTCAGTAATAGTAAACTCGCCATTAGTACTGGTACCGCCGTAAATTTCGACTTCTTTAATATCAGTCCAATCTGTACCTGCAGTATTAGAGAACGTTTTGACACGGACTTGCTGTGCATCAATATTAGTGATGTCATAAACTTCTATGCTTGATGTGCTTCCTGTTGACACATCATCATACACTTTAGTCCAAGTGCCACTGGTTGTTGCACGAGCCCATATTTCAAAAGTAAAAGAACGTTCGCCACCACGACCCCATGAGATCCCAACGTCTGTGACGCTTTTAACGGATCCTAAATCGAGTTGAAGGTTTACAGGTGAGCCAGAAGCAGCCCAGCGTGAAGACCAACTTAAACTGCCGTCGATTGTATTTGAGGCTGGATAACTGGAAGCACTATTGCCCCAGTCTGTTGCGGTCTCAATATTTAAGGTTGTCGCGTTTACAAATGAAGTGGATAAGGTAAAGACGAACAATCCCAATTTTTTAATTCTATTCATGTCGTTCCCTGTGCATTTTGAGTAAAGATGGGTTTTAGACAATTATTTTATATAACGCATGCGTATTATTTTTTTATATATTTAAAGTGTGTACGTTAAATTACAAGCTGATTTTAGAACAACAAAATGTCAGTCTTTAACAGACTATTGGCAAAAAACAGTCGACGAATATTTTTTTAACTAAAATTTTTAAATTTTTTTTCGTTAATGTGAAATATCTGATAGCCGTTATATAAAACAGTTAATCTTAGAAGTTATTGATTCACATTCAAATCAGCTAAAAATTTTTTTCAAGATTCACAATGCGAAACATTATATTAACAATAATTTAACATTTATCATGCGTGGATTAAACAAAACTGGCGCTAGGCCTGTTTATTTTATATACAATTGGGTGTTATAAGACCTTTATCATAAAAGTCACAAAAAGTTCATTAAAAAGTATGCTTGTTGTATGCTTTTACAGTTTCCATGCATGGAACGTCATCAAAATATACGTTGTATTTTTAGATTTAAAGTCTTAGTTTATGTTGATACCAAAATATGAAGTAACGTTTTTTAGAAAGGTTAACGTGAAATAATGAAGCGTAATAGGTAGAATAAGTATTCTGTTTCGTCATATCTAAAATATGCTTATTTTCTATTTTTTGATTGCTATGAGGGAGCAAGATACTGATATTTGTCGCCTAGTACTTAACTCCTTTATAAAACCACAGGTAAAAGTGCAAGGCTCTTTCGCTGTTGACTAAACTTTCCCTTTTGGCTTTGCTTGCTTAACTTCGGTATTTGTCAGTGGAGTTGTTTCTTTCATAAGTAGAGCCATATTTGGTGGAGGAGTGTGGTATTTCTTACCGTACTATTTCAAATCATAGAATTTACTGGATGGAAATGGAATGTATAGACATAAAAAAAACCGCAAGCTTTTTGGTTATTGGTGTTGCAATAAGTAAAGTAGGTTACTCATACAGAGAAAAATAAACGCTCAATATTATGGCCATTATTGGTAAATAGTTGGCTGTTAACGGCGTGCCATCTACTTAGTAATATTCATTATTTGGTGTAACCTTATAGGCGCAGCGCCTAGCACCTTCGACAATATGTTGTTCTCGGGTTACCGTGGCTACTTCGCTCAACAAGTTTTGGAACATATTGAGTTCACTACGACAAAAGCTTAAACATTTACTGGCGGCCGCACAAATTGGACAATGATTTTCATAGAGCCAATAAATTTTATTCTCGCCATCTCCTTCTTTATCGACCGTCGCCATATAACCTTCATCACTCCGTATTTTCGCTAAACATTGCAATTTTTCTTCCACGCTAAATCTATCGGCTAAGGCTAAGCGATAATTAGCCATAGCGGTTAATTCTCTATGCTCAATCAATTTCTCTAAACCATCATTACCAAAAATAGCAATGACTGAATCAAGCATCTGCACAGTAAGTTCATCATGTCTATCGGCAAAATAGCGATTACTTTTACTGGTTAACGACCAATAACGTGTCGGTCGACCGCGTAGCGCTTTTTCATCTTTAAAGCTGACCTCACCTGATTCTTCTAAGGCTTGTACATGTTGGCGTACACCCATCGTTGTTAAACCAAGCTCTGTTGCTAACGTTTTTGCGCTAAGTGCACCTTGAGCTTTTAATAATTGCACTATTTTTTCATGAGTTTTCATTTTAAGTTCTTCATTAACCCTTTGTTATTGGTGCTCTAGCGCGACTGACCATAACGCTAACTTGAGCAATATCAACTATTTTTACTGTTCTTTGCCATTAAGTAAAGCTTTTTATTTATTTAAGTCTTGATCTTATTTAGTAAAGCGTTTACCTTATTAAATGTTAAGTAAATAAAAACACTTACTTAATAGAGTTAAAGATATTTAAAATATTGAACAGGAAACCACCATGAATTTATTCATTATTAGTGTCAGCCAACGTACCAATCAGCAATTAACAGCAGCAGATGCCTTAATTCTTATCACGCCGGAATGGGCTAGCATGGCATCACCCTTATTAAAAAATTTACTGTTGATGTGTGCCAGTGAAGGTACTGGTCACAAGCCAACCCTATTAGTTTTAGTCGTTAATGGCATTAGTGGTGCGAATCCTATTGTGGAGTTTAATATGAATGCCTTTAAAAATAATAAATTAGTCACTATTCCTGATCACTTGATTATTCGCAATGTTGAACAAGTAATAAATGAGATCTGTGCTGACCATGACCGCTTAACTACTAGGGGCAGCAGTATTCGTCAACGCATAGCCTATAGTTTACATGTATTAAAACACTACGCTGTTGCATATAAAACCTTGCGTTTAGCACTTACTTCACCACCTTTTGTTAATGAACAAGCATATGCTTACGGCATGTAGTTTAGATTAAAAACATAGATTAAAAGGCGCTAAAGATGAACTTAAATCAAATGATTCTATCGGCAAAAGATATGGCACTGAGCACCGAGTTTTATCGGCGCTTAGGATTTTTACAGATTGTCGATACATCACATTAGGCGTGTTTTCCGTGGCCTATAGAAAGAACACCTTTAGCAAGTAAAAAAGTCACATAGTGAGTGGGACTGGCTTATGCGTATTTCGGTCGGACCGATCAGTTAATTCGGTTTGAACCGATCACTTTTTTCACTCTCTTTTTCATAGCTAATATTTATACCTAGTGATCGGATAGAGTCAAATTATTTTTTCTTTGTGAGTCACCATCAAGGTCAATTTTGTAGCTATTATGGATCAGTCTATCAAGT
>JBAHZV010000004.1:0-6270 GCA_037132845.1 Psychromonas sp. | reverse complement strand
TTATTCACCGACAATTACCAAGGAGATAAACAATTTGACTTATTACTTATCTTTCTGCCCAAAGCAAAGCAAGAAGCTCAATACCTGCTTGCGAACTTAACACCTCATTTACAACAAGGCGCAAGCATTATCTTAGTCGGTGAGAAAAAATGCGGTATAAAAAGTGCAGGAAAGTTATTAAAACCCTACGCCAGTCACATAAATATGCTTGATTCTGCACGACACTGCTCGTTACTGTATTGCGAATTAGTCAATCAGGTAGCCGTTTTTAATCAACAAGACTGGATTAAAACTTACACCATTAAAGTGCATAATATTAGCTTGCAAATTTGCTCTTTACCCGGTGTATTTAGTCATGGAGAACTTGATAAAGGAACGGAGCTATTATTACAAAATTTACCCAAAAAATTGCACGGGAATTTACTTGATTTTGGATGTGGCGCAGGCGTTATTGGTTGCTATATCCAACACTGTTTTCCTGAACTAGAAATAGATATGGTTGATATCAATGCTTTCGCCTTAGCCAGTGCACGATTTTCTTTAATCAAAAACAATCTTAACGCCAATGTTTTTGCTTCTAATATTTTCTCCAATATTGATAAAAAATACAATACCTTACTTTCTAACCCTCCTTTTCATTCGGGTAAAAAAACCAATTACGAAACAGCAGAAATATTTATAAGTCAATCGATTCAAAACTTAAAACCACAGGGAATATTTTTAATTGTTGCCAATAAATTCCTACGCTACGAACCATTAATAAGCGAGCGTTATAACAACCTCAGCACACCTCAACAAAACAATAAGTTTAAATTACTGAAAAGCGTAAAAAAAACATCAGAATAGGAGATCCATCTCCTTTTATTTTTTAACCTTATTTGATATCGTTCAGAGGCTTAAGTAGATTAAGTAGATTAAGTTTCAAGCATAACTAATCACTCTTATTTCCCTTCTAACCTGGAGATCTTTATGTCAGGCATTCTTGCGATGATTTTAGCAGGTGGGGAAGGCTCTCGCCTTTACCCATTAACAGCAACAAGAACAAAACCCGCCGTGCCCTTTGGTGGTAACTATCGACTGATTGACTTTGCATTAAACAATTTTCTTAATGCCGATTTATTGAATATCTATGTATTAACTCAATTTAAATCTCAATCGTTGAATATTCATTTACGTAAAGCATGGCGCTTATCTGGAGTAACAAACCGCTTTATTGAAGCAATCCCCGCACAGCAACGAGTGAATAAAAGTTGGTACAGTGGCACCGCTGATGCAATTTATCAAAATGTGGGGTTTATTGAAAAAAACGCCCCTGAACATGTGTGTATTTTTGGCAGTGATCACATCTATAAGATGGATGTACAACAGATGGTCGAATTCCACAAAGAAAAACAAGGAGCACTCACGGTCGCAGCGATTCGTGTACTCAAATCCGAAGCCTACCATTTTGGTATTATTGAAATAGATAAAGAAGGGCGCATGATAGGTTTCGCTGAAAAGCCAGCCGTAGAAGACGCTAAAACGATTCCAGGTGATCCAGACCATGTCCTCGCTTCAATGGGCAATTATATTTTCAAATCGGATGTCTTGCTAAAAGAACTCTATGACGATGCAAAAAATGAAAGCTCTAGCCATGATTTTGGGAAAGATATTATTGGTAAACTTTACCCTAAAGGTGATGTTTTTATCTATAAACTGAGTGATAACTTTATCGAAGGTGAGCCAGCCACCGCTTATTGGCGTGATGTGGGCACACTTGATTCATATTGGGATGCTCATATGGATCTACTGCGTGATGATGCCCCCTTTTCGCTATATAACAAACATTGGCCACTGCATAGCTACCATCCACCACTACCACCAGCAACATTTCGTGATACTAAAGATAGCGTCAGTGACATATCAAAATCCTTGATTGGAGCGGGCTCTTACATTAATGGCGCAAAAATTGAGAACTCTATTCTCGGCTTCCAAAGCCATCTTTGTAAAGGCGTTGTGATTAAAGACAGCATTTTATTAGGTAGGGTTAAAGTGGGCGCAGGTGCACGACTCAATAAAGTCATCCTTGATAAATATGTTGAAATTGCGCCGGGTACCATTATTGGTGAAAATTTAGAGGAAGATAAGAAAAGGTTTACCGTGTCAGAGAACGGTGTTGTGGTTATCGCTAAAGACACTAAAGTCGGTTTTTAATCCCACTACTTAAATAAGGTTTTAATATGGCAAAAGTTCTATCTATGATTCTAGCCGGTGGCGAAGGTTCTCGACTTTATCCACTCACGCAGTCACGCACGAAACCCTCTGTCCCTTTTGGTGGAAGTTATCGTTTGGTCGATTGTGTATTAAATAATTTTGTAAACTCTTCTTTATTACGTATTTATGTATTAACCCAGTTCAAATCGCAATCACTTAATGAACACTTAAATAAAGCTTGGGCATTGAATAGCATTACCGATACTTTTATTGATGCAATACCTGCACAAATGCGTACAGGTAAACGCTGGTACAGTGGCACGGCGGATGCTATCTATCAAAATTTACAATTTATCGCCTCCGATGAAGCCGATATCGTGTGTATTTTTGGTAGTGATCACATTTACAAAATGGACATTAGTCAAAAAATTGAGTTTCACCAAGAAAAAAAGGCCCTGCTCACCGTATCAGCGATTCGTTTGCCCAAAGAGCAAGCCTATCACTTTGGTATTATCGAAGTTGATGATGAAGGGCGTATGATTGGTTTTGCAGAGAAACCGAAGGTTAAGGATGCAAAAACAATTCCAGGCGACCCTTTGCATGTGCTGGCCTCAATGGGAAACTATGTTTTTGATTCAAAGGCGTTACAAGCAGAGTTGATCCGAGATGCAGCCGATAAATCATCAAGTCATGATTTTGGAAAGGACATCATTCCTTATCTTTATCCAAAGGGAAACGTGTTTGTTTATGACTTCAACAACAATACCATTCCTGGAGAAAGCGGTGAAACATACTGGCGTGATGTAGGCACGATTGAGTCTTATTGGGAGGCGAATATGGATCTGATCCAGTCAGAACCTGCAATCTCTTTATATAATCGTAAATGGCCGATGCATACACACTACCCGGCCCTGCCTCCAGCAAGTTTTCGTGATAGCGATCAATTTATTTGTACTATTCGTAAATCGCTGATCTCTGATGGTTGCCGTATCGCTGGCGCTTCTATTAAAAAGTCAATATTAGGCTTTAATTGCTTAATTGGCACCAATACTAATATTTATGCGTCTATTTTATTAGGTGATACTAAAATCGGTAACAACTGTGTTTTAACCAAGGTTATTATCGATAAAGATGTAGAAATTGCTGACAACATTCAGATTGGTGTTAATTTAGAAGAGGATAGAAAACACTTCACCGTTTCCGATGAAGGCATTGTGGTTATCCCTAAAGGCGCTAAAATTGGTTTTTAAGTCACCCATACAATAAGCCACCGTTGAAAGTGGCTTTTTATTTTATATAATCGTATTTTGTTTCTGTAAAAAGTATAAAAGTTAATTAACTCATATGACAATAAGTAATGGCATAAGGTCATTGCTCTGCCAAGATAACGAATGGCTTGACGCAGATATTCCCTGCTTTAACGAGCAGGAATGATCAGGTAGTTAGGCGGATTAGTATCGTTTTAGCTAACAAAAATGAATGTTATTGACTGTTATTGACTGTTATTTACTGTTATTGACTGTTATTGGCACTACAAAGGAGTTCCTTTTGGATAATCGTAAATTAAAAATTTTGTTTGTCTCTTCTGAAGTTGAAGGTTTTTCAAAGACAGGCGGCCTAGCAGATGTTGCTAAAGCACTACCCATTGAGTTGCAAAACTTAGGTCATGAAGTAAAAATTATCACCCCTTTTTATCGCACGATTAACCACCGAGAACATGCACAGCATCGGTTTAATTTAATCCTCAACACCGACTCTGCACGTCCAGAGATACCGTTCCAGGTACACCAGTTAGATCTTAAAGGCATCCCAGTGTTAACCATTGACAATGCTCATTATTTCGACCGTGCACAATTATACGGCGAAAATGACCATGCTTATCAAGACAATGGAGAGCGTTTTGCTTTTTTCTGTTTGGCCGCACTACAGGCCTGTGATGCCGATGATTTTACCCCTGATATCATTCATTGTAACGATTGGCATACCGGATTAATCCCATATTTGTTAAAAACACGTTATAAAGATCACTATCGTTTCACCCACACAAAAACGGTGCTAACGACACATAATGCATGTTATCAAGGTATTTTTGATAAATCACAACTCAATCTGATTCCAGAAGTAAGCTCTTGTATGGATGAGCGCGTTTTAGAAAACTACAATTATATTAATTATCTCAAAGTCGGCATTACTTACAGTGATAAAATTAATACAGTCAGCCCAAATTACGCAAGTGAGCTATTAACATCACTGGGTTCACACGGTATGTCCGATCTATTTTTATCTCGAATCCATGATTTTGAAGGCATATTAAATGGCTGTGATTATGCAGATTGGAGTCCAGAAACAGATCACTATATTGCCACTCATTTTAGTGCCGATGATTTAACGGGCAAAGCGCAATGCAAAAAGGCATTACAGAAGAAGGTGGGATTAGCACCAAAAGACTATCCTTTATTTGGTATGGTTTGCCGTTTAACGGATCAAAAAGGCTTTGGTTTGATCATCCCAATATTAGATAGGTTATTAAAGCATAATCTACAGTTGGTTATTATCGGATCCGGCGATCCATCAATCACTGGTCAGCTGAATGCGATAATGCAATCTTACCCCGATAAGTTTAAGTTTATTGATATCTACAGTAATGAACTCTCACATATGGTTGAAGCGGGGGCAGACTTTTTTATGATGCCCTCTATTTTTGAGCCCTGTGGTCTGAACCAATTATACAGCCTTGCGTATGGCACCCTACCTATTGTTCGCGCAGTCGGCGGTTTAAAAGATACGGTCATTGATTATGATCAAGATCCTGATCATGCAAATGGTTTTGTTTTTTATGATCCCGAGCCCAATCAATTACTGAGCGTATTACGCCGGGTCGTTTTACTCTATCTTGAGCATCCAGAGGAGATGTTACGCTTAAAAACACAGGCGATGCGCTCTCATTTTTATTGGGCGGATGCAGCCAGACATTACACACATATGTATTACAGTGCACTTTATCAATATCAGGTCAGATAAACATCTGATCTGTGCTTAGATGCGACTTAGGTGCTAAAAGGCGCGTCGTAATGACCTTCCAAATGACCCCTCATGGTCGCACAAACGTCAAGTGACGACCTGCAGGGCAAACTACTTCCGTTTTCTGTACGCTTAATCAAGTGTCTTAACTCACCCATTTCCCTTGCCTAACAACCTCCCTTCATTAAGCGTAATACCATAAACAATGCTATTAACAATGTCATTAATAATGCCATAAGAAGCAAAAAAGAGGCTGAGAGCCTCTATTGAATTCTGTTTTGCAGAGAAAATGCGTGTTAATGATTAACTATTATTGACAACATCGCGTGATGATTGAGGACATGAGTTTCTTATTAATAGGTGGTTGACATTAAAAAGAATAAAAAAGGGGTATGGCTTATTCATAGGCATCATGAATAAGCCATACCCCTGTATGAGCATCTTAAGCATTGGTTACTACGTTGCTTCTGTTTAGCTATTTATTTCACTAAACATTATTCCAATACTTTTAAGGTAATAAATTTAGAAACTTACTTGCATACCTGTTGCATAACCAAGCTCATTATCATCGTCGTCTGATGCGCCTAGTTCAACATAAACATTGACGAATTTAGAGAAAGCGTAAGATGCATTGATGTAAACATCGTTAGCATGATCGCCTTCAGTATCAACGTTTGCCCAACCAGCAGCAAGTGTTGTTTTACCGTCAAGTTGGTAAACACCGGCGATACCATATGCATCAATGGTATCATCTTTTTCATTATCACCTGTTGCGTATGAGATAGCTAATGAAACAGCATCCGTTAAAGCATAACGTGCTTCAACGTTAATAACAGTACTGTCATCGACATCCGCATAAAAAGCAGTTAAATCAATGCCTGAAAAACGCACACCAAAGTTAAGGTCAAATCCTTCATTTTGACTTATATTATCCGCTTCTTCATTTTTTAAGTAAGCAATACCCGCATAAAATACATCGTTATCAAATTTATATTTAATAACTTGATCACCTGAATCACTTTGAGTATAAAAATCTGAAAAACCAAACTGGTAATC
>JBAHZV010000033.1:0-8387 GCA_037132845.1 Psychromonas sp. | reverse complement strand
TTAAAACCAAGGCTCTTCCATGTGGTGCTAAAAACATTGTCAATATTAAGGTTGCTTTGACTTAGGAAATCAGCTGCTAATGATGGTAAATTTACAGTCTTTGTGTCAGAATTCATTTAATGTCTCGTGTGGTTTTTTGTTTTGTCTAGTTAACAAACATTTTACCATATCGAGACATTAACTTATTTTATATCATGCGCTTATATGCGAATTATTGTTTTATTTCAACTCCGAAACTTGAGTATTAACTATTGGGCTATAAAAATATTGCCTATTTATAACCCGTTTGCCCTGCATTAAACCACGTCATAGATTGGTATTACTGCTGTTGCTACTATTGAGTCCAAGACGCTGACATAACAAAGTAACGATAAGCAATAACAAATCTAACGTGGTACGGATAGATGGCGACAATGTAGCATCGGCTTCTATTTGCTGTTTTATACGTTCAACATTGCTTTCAATATCGATACCATTTACTTTCATTCTGCCGGGTTACACCTGTAGGAGGAAAGTGTTTAGAGAAACGACTAAAAAGGATCAAGCAAGTCGATCTTTTTTGATCCGCTAATAAGCTATCAAAAGTGTGAGATAGGTGCTGAGTAGTTACGATTTTTAAACGGAAATTTAAAATTTGCACAAAAACTCATCAAGCAGCTTAGTATTCTTTAAAAACAGTAAAAAAAAGCTTGCATTCATTTGCCTCCTCTCTATAATCGCACCCCATACGAAGTAGGCATGATTAAGATGTTTAAACAACGTAGGTACCAGTTATATAGGCACTAGCCCGTTTGTTAAGTCACATTGACAAGAATAGCTGGAGTCAAGAGTTCGCTCTTGGTTGAATAAGATCATGCGGCACTAGCCCGTTTGTTAAGTTACATTGACAAGAATCGCTGGAGTCAAGAGTTCGCTCTTGGTTGAATAAGATTATGCGGCACTAGCCCGTTTGTTAAGTAACGTTGACAAGAATAGCTGGGAGTCAAGAGTTCGCTCTTGGTTGAATAAGATTATGCGGCACTAGCCCGTTTGTTAAGTAACGTTGACAAGAATAGCTGGAGTCAAGAGTTCGCTCTTGGTTGAATAAGATTATGCGGCACTAGCTCAGTGGTAGAGCACAACCTTGCCAAGGTTGGGGTCAAGAGTTCGAGCCTCTTGTGCCGCTCCATCTTATTAAAACGGTCACGCCGTTTTAAAAAAAACTGCCAAAACTGTTGGTATTGATAAAAAAGAATCTATGCGGCACTAGCTCAGTGGTAGAGCACAACCTTGCCAAGGTTGGGGTCAAGAGTTCGAGCCTCTTGTGCCGCTCCATTCTTTAACAACAAAACTCCCCTAGCGAACCTTAAAAATATATTCCCTCTGAAACAGCGCATTTATTGCTTTAAAATAAGTTGGAAATTTAAGAAAAAGCCGATTTTATTTATCATTACAATTAAAATAAAGATCGTGCCAATTATGTTTGAGTTTCACTATCATCAAAGTAAATGTGATCTGCAGTTTCATCTATTTATATTCCTGTTGCTGATGCGGTTTTTAGTGGTTATATTGCTATCACAATTCACCTTTTGAAGTAATTATTATGCCGCTACAAAGAACACTTTCAATCATCAAACCAGATGCTATTCGTAAACAACTTATTGGTACCATTCTAGGTCGCTTTGAACAAGCAGGATTAACACCTGTTGCAATTAAAATGATGCACCTGACTCAAGCACAAGCGGAAGGCTTTTATGTTGAACATAAAGGTAAACCCTTTTTTGATGATCTCGTCGAATTTATGACTTCTGGGCCTATTACGGTACAGGTTTTACAGGGTGAAAATGCGATAAACCGTTATCGTGAAGTGATCGGTAAAACTGATCCAGCACAAGCAACCGCTGGTACTATTCGTGCTGATTTCGCTGCCTCTATGCGCTTTAATGCGGTACATGGGTCAGACAGCCCTGAATCGGCGTCTCGGGAAATCGCTTATTTTTTTAAAGATGATGAAATCTGTCCTCCTGTAGAATCTTAAGGCACTTACAAAAGAATGAATGATTTCATAATGCTGATGGAGCAAGTACCTGAGCTACTGTATTTTAGCGTAACAATTTTAGGGGTATTAGTTGGCTCGTTTTTAAATGTCGTAATCTATCGCTTACCGATCATGATGGAGCGATCATGGAAAATTGAGTGTGCAGCGTGCTTTCCCGAAGTCAATATTAAAAAAGATGAAAAACCGTTTAACCTTGTTATACCACGCTCTTGTTGTCCACAATGTCATCACTTGATCGGCTCGAGTGAAAATATTCCTTTATTAAGTTGGTTATTTCAAAAAGGAAAATGTAAGCATTGTGGCGGTAAGATTAGTAAACGTTATCCAAGCATAGAGTTACTGACAGGCATTATGTCATTAGCGGTGGCTTTGATTATTCCATTTGGCTGGCCTCTGCTCTTTGCATTAATTTTTACTTGGGCTCTCATCAGCCTGACATTTATCGATTTTGACACCATGTTATTACCGGATCAGTTAACACTGCCACTGCTTTGGCTTGGTTTGATTGTTAATATATCAGGTACTTTTGTCGGATTAACGGATGCGGTTATTGGTGCTATTTGTGGCTACCTCAGTTTATGGTCTGTCTATTGGGGCTTTAAACTCATCACCGGTAAAGAGGGCATGGGTTATGGTGACTTTAAGCTATTAGCGGCGCTGGGCGCTTGGTTTGGTTGGCAAGCCTTACCGATGATTATTCTTATCTCCTCATTGGCGGGGGCGGTCATTGGCATTACACTTATTGTTGCTTCTAAAGATAAAAAGAGTCGTCCGATGCCATTTGGTCCTTATTTAGCAATTGCGGGTTGGGCTTATTTAGTTTATGGCGCTGAGATTAATAATTTTTATTACTCTTTGGTATTATAGTGGTTGAAGCACCTTGGCTAGCGTCGCAAAAAACAGATGAAAAATGGATGGCTTATGCGTTATCTTTGGCTGATAACGCAGAGCAGGAAAATGAAATTCCAGTGGGTGCGGTGTTGATTAAAGATGATCAGATTATCGCTGAGGGATGGAATCTTTCAATTCTCAATCATGATGCCTGTGCGCATGCTGAAATTATGGCCATTCGCAAGGGGGGTAAAGTACTGGGTAATTATCGTCTTATCGATTGTACTCTGTATGTCACCTTAGAGCCTTGCCCTATGTGTGCAGGCGCATTAGTACATGCACGTATTAAGCGTCTGGTCTATGGTGCTGGTGATTATAAAAGCGGTGCTGCCGGCAGTGTTTTTGACTTGGTGCGTAATGATAAGTTAAATCACCAGATTGAAGTGACCTCGGGAATTTATGCGGCGTTGTGTGCCACTAAAATCAGTGATTTTTTTAAGCGTCGCCGTAAAGAAAAAAAGGCCCTGAAAAAAGGAGTAACACAGTAATGAGCCACAAGATAATTAATTTTGAAATAGAAAAAGAAACTAAAAATAGTATTCGTTATAAAGAAGTCCCTGAAGAAGGGCAAGCACCAATTGTAGGTAGTTTATACCTACAAAAGTGGTTTGCTGGCAACAGTAAAAATATTCAGATAACTATCGAGAAGAAAGATTAACCATAATGGCATTGGACCTGTCCTGAACACATTAAGTGCTTTTTTATAACGTCATTGCTACCCACTAAAATGTAAATGCCAGTTTAAACGGTGGGTTGTAAAATACCGGCTTTTTATTTTTACTTAACGATAATTTGTGCTGTCATTTATGAGGCTGACTATATCTTTAGTCAGTTACTTATTGTCAAAATGATCTTCTAAGCCCTGTTCTTCGAAAATTTCAGCGAGGGCATTTTTTTGTTGTGCATTGATATTTTCAAATTCAATGTGTAACTCCAATCCTTCTTTTTGGGTAATAGTCTCTTTAATAATTTTACCTAATACATCGAATTGCTTGTCATTACCCCTAAAGAGATAGGATAAATGTAACTGAATTGGTTTATCTGTTTGAAGTTTTAAATTACTTGGTATCAATAGTTTTACGCCACCAGCACTAATGTTTTCAGTTAAGCCTTGGGTTTTTTGCTGATCTTGTTTTAAGGTGAAATATAAGCCTGTTGACAATCGAGGGTAAGAACGGAGTTCATTTGTTTCTTTTAATGTGCTTTTTAACATTACTTCAATTGAAAATTGGTGTAATAAATCAGTGATGTTATGCGATACCTTAGAGAGCTGATCTGCAACTAAAGAAGAGGTTTGAGATTTCTTATGGCTTTCTTCAATAATAACTTGCAGTTCTTTTTGGGTGCCTTTGAGTCTCGTAAGTTGTGTATTTTGATTCTCTACTTGTTCATCAATATTTTGCTGCGCTTGTGCTACTAATTGAATTTTTTCGGTTACCTCAGTAATGCCCTGCTCTGTTTTTATGGATGTTTCACGGCTTTGCTCAACCTTATTCGCGACCTCCCCCATACTATTGACGACCTGTTGCACGCCATCGGTTAATTGCGTAATAAGCACTGAAATTTCATCGGTTGACTTGCCCGTTCGTGCCGCTAAATTTCGGACCTCATCAGCAACAACAGCAAAACCTCGACCTTGTTCGCCCGCTCTTGCTGCTTCAATGGCTGCATTTAATGCAAGTAAATTGGTTTGTTCGGAGATTGCACGAATAGCATCTACAATACCGTAGACTTTTTCTGCGGTATAACTTAAGGTTTGAATTAACTCACTCGCTTTGTTGGTTTCGTCTGCAGTGGTTGCCATCATAACAATGTTTTTACTGATCAAACTGGACGCATTGGTAGACAATTGATCACATTCAGTGATCATAATTAAGGTATCGGCAGTAATTTCCCCTAAGCGTATGGTTGACTCTTCTAAAGTGATTGAGTTGTCGTCCATATCGGAAAAACCTTGCTGTTCCTGTCGGTTAGCTTGGCCTATTTGTGTTGATAATGCAGACACTTGAGAGGAAGATTGCTGGATACTACTTGAGGCTTGTTGGATTTGGCTTAATGCGTTTTGTAAAGATTCTCGCATCAATTCAATATGATGGGCCAATAAGCCCACTTCATTTTTACTAATAATCCCATGTAGGTCAGCGGACTCTTTTAAATCACCACTGCTAATTTTACGGGTAATTGAGACCAATTTATTAATGGGATTAGTGGTTTCTCTTATTACGAACCATGCCAGCATAAAGCTGATAAGCGCCATAATAACAGCCAGAATAATGCTGTTCCTTATTAAACTATTGAGTTTTTGCTTGGCATAGTCGGCATAAATTAATACCGCTTTATCCATCGTGGCTAAGGTTTTATGGTTGATGATTAAAAAAGCATTTATATTCGCTTCAGAAGGATCATGTGTTTTTTTTAATGCTGCCTCTAATTGCTCTTGCCAGAGAAATTCAACTTTAGTCAATTGATCAATAAACGGCTGGTGGCTAGGCGTGGGTAAGTGGATCGCTTTTGTCATTGCTAAGTTTGAGTATGTTTGCCCACCTTGTTGCAAGGCTTTAAGTGATAGCTGATAAAGATCTACCGTTTTATCCGCGTTTAAAATACTTGGAATACTCTCCGTGTGGGCGTCTTTTCTATAAAGCTCTTCTGCTGAAAACTTTTTTGTTAACATGCGCTGTCGACCGGCAACATTTACAATCAGTGCATCGGCATTGTTTTGTTGTAATGACGTGGTGACGAGAATCACTTCACCCATCATTGCAATCGTAAAAAGTAGAGGTAATACAAATAACTTTGTACGAATAGAGACAGTGTTAAACATAGAGACAGTCCTTGTAAAATAAAAATTGGGCAAGCAAAAGTATTGTTAATAAAAATTTCAACCTAAGTATTGAAATAATAAATTTAACAAGTTGTTTTACACTTTCACAACACCATATTGACTCATCAGTATCATTTTCTGCTGAGGATTTTTCTGTCTCTAATTAAAAAGGTATTTTTTCTAATCTAAGCAACGTAATTTTGGGGTGTTAGTGTGGGTTAATATAACCTTTAGCCAGCTGTTTATTGTCAAAATTAGATGCTAATCCTTGCTCTTGAAAAATTTCAGCTAAGGCATTTTTTTGCACTGCATTGATATTTTCAAATTTAATATGTAGCTCTAATCCATCTTTTTTTGCCTTGGTACTTTTAATTATTTTTCCTGAGATATCCAACTGTTTGGTTTGCCCTTTAAAGAGATAGGATAAATTTAATTCAATTGGTTTACTTGCTTGAAGTTTTAAACTACTTGGTACTAATAGTTTTACGCCCCCTGTGCTAATATTTTCAGTTAAACCTTGGGCTGTTTGCTGATCTTGCGTTAAGGTGAAATACATCCCTGTTGACAATCGTGGGTGTGAGCGCAGCTCATTCTTTCCTTTTAACTCAGATTTTAAGGTGGTATCAAGTGCAAATCGTTGTAACAAATCAGTGATATTATGCGATACCTTGGATAGCTGATCTGCAACCAAAGACGAGGTTTCAGATTTTTTATGGCTATCTTCGATAATAACTTGCAGTTCTTTTTGGGTCACCTTGAGGATCGCTAGTTGTGTGTTTTGACTCTCTACTTGCTCATCAATACTTTGCTGTGCCTGTGCAACCAATTGAATTTTATCAGTTACTTCGGTAATTCCTTGATCTGTTCTTATGGATGTTTCACGGCTCTCTTCTACCTTATTAGCCACCTCTGCCATGCTATTGACGACCTGTTGCACGCCATCGGTTAATTGTGTGATGAGTACTGAAATTTCACCGGTTGCTTTACCTGTTCGTGCTGCTAAATTTCTCACTTCATCTGCAACAACGGCAAAACCTCTGCCTTGTTCACCAGCTCGGGCCGCTTCAATGGCCGCATTTAATGCGAGTAAATTGGTTTGCTCGGATATAGCATGAATAGCATCAACAATACCGTAGACTTTTTCTGCGGTATGACTTAGCGCTTGGATTAACTCACTTGCTTTGCCTGTTTCTTCTGCAGTTGTCGTCATCATCACGATATTTTCACTGATTAAGCTAGAGGCATTGGTTGATAATTGGTTACACTCTGTGACCATTATCATCGTCTCAGCAGTAATTTCACCCAAGCGTACCGTTGATTCTTCTAAGGTGATTGAGTTGTCATTCATATCGGAGAAACCTTGTTGCTCCTGAAGGTTCGCCTCTCCTATTTGTTTTGATAAATCAGAAACTTGAGAAGAAGACTGCTCAATGCTACTTGAAGCTTGTTGTATTTGTGTTAATGCATCTTGTAAAGATTCGCGCATCAACTCAATATGATGAGCTAATAAACCGACTTCATTTTTACTGATAAGTCCATGTAATTCAGGGGAAGGGTTTAGATTACCTCTGCTCGTTTTACGGGTGATTTCAACTAGCTGACTAATGGGATTCGTCGTCTCTCTGATCACTAACCATGCCAGTAAAAAGCTGATAAAAGCCATGATGGAAGCTAAAATAATACTCTCATTTTTTAACGTGCTGAGTTTATTATCTGCATAGGCGGCATAAATTAATACCGCTTTATCCATCTCAGCCATGGTTTTATGGTTAGCCACTAAAAATAGATTGGTATTCGCTTCAGAAGGGTCCTCGTATTCTTTTTGTGCGGCCTTGAACTGCGCTTTCCAGAGTAATTCAACTTTTGTTAATTGATCAATAAATGGCTGGTGGGTTGGCGTGGGCAATTGAATTGCTTTTGTCATTGCTAAATCTGCGTATGTTTGCCCGCCTTGCTGCAAGGCTTTAAGTGAGGTCTGATAAAGCTCTATCGTTTTGCCGGCATTTAAGATCGTTGGAATATTCTTCGTGTGGACATCTTTCCTATAAAGTTCTTCAGCCGAATATTTTTTCGTTAACATGCGCTGTCGACCTGCAATGTTGACAACGAGTACATCTGCATGGTTTTGCTGCAATGATATGGTCACAAGGAGCACTTCACCCGCCATTGCAAGCGTAAAAAGTAGAGGCAATACAAATAATTTTGTGCGGATGGAGATAGAATGAAACATAAAGGCAATCCTTGTAAAATTAATGCTTGGTAAGTGAGTGATATTGTTAATTAAAACATCAATATCAATAACAAGTATTGGAATGGTGATAATAATATTAACGACTTATGAAGGTCAAGTGTAATCGACATTTTTGTGGCTAATTTTTATATTTATATGGCGTAGTTAAAAGTTCGTGGAGAAAAAAACGATGTTTTAAGTGACTGAGTTGTAAGAAGTTAGCTGTACTAAATAACTAAAAATTGTGGTATTTGAGGTTACTGCTCACTAAGGTTTTTATGTGTGTGCACAAGGTTAAAGTCGGCGAGTATGGCGTAGGCACTTGGGATAATAAAAATCACCAATAATGTCGAGCTGAAGATACCAAATACAATTGATATCACAATGGGTTGAACAACTTGTGC
>JBAHZV010000011.1:0-13421 GCA_037132845.1 Psychromonas sp. | reverse complement strand
GTATTGGCTTCTTTAACATCAAAAAATGGCGCAAAAACACTACTATTATGTTTGCCATAATCGTGATCTGGGGCGTACCAAAGTGCATCTGCATTTTTTAAAACACGCAACATGCCTTTAAAGTCTTTTCTGTCTAGCATTGCTTTATGTTCGCGCATTCTGCCCCAGTAAAACCAGTAGTCGAGCACGGCATTACTGTGTTTTCGATAAACGGCATTACAAGGTTTCGTGAGACCTAATGCGCGTGCGCCCATCTCGAGGGTTAAAAAATGTGCACCTAAAAAGATAATACCTTGCCCGTTAATAATCGCTTTCTCAACATGTTTAACATCACGTACTTTTACTAAATTACGTACACGCCAGCTTGGCCAAAACCATGCCATGCCCATTTCTAATAGAGCAATTCCACTGTTTTCAAAATTTAAACGGACTTTTTCCTCAATTTCTTGTGAGGAAAGATCTGGGAAACAAAGAGCAATATTGCGTCTCGCAATGTGACCACGCTGTTTTGCAAAAACAGAAGCACCACGACCCATTAATTTACCTAAAAATAACAGTGTGCTATAAGGCAATAAAGAGGTCATAAAAAGCGTTAAAATACCCAACCATGCAAGCCAATATCGAGGGTGGCAAAAGCTACTTTTTAGTTTGTATGAATCCATAATAATCACTTAATTGTTAAAGGTATAAAATAATTCTACCGAATATTTTCATCAATGCCTATTTTTACTCTTTTACTTTACTTCATGTGAACCCGTTATTATCCAAGATGCAACGTTCAACTGGTCGTAATGAGAATATTGCTTGGGCAAAAAAAGTAGGCTTAACGGGCTCAATAATACGGATTGCCCTTTGGTTTATGAACTTGATGCATACTCTTGTGTGCTACGACACTCGATAAGGGCTCACGATTAGCAATACATTTTGCTGGCTAATATGAGTATCGCTCATTCTTTTTTGCGTACAAATTCATGAGCAAGCGCAGTTAATTGCTTGATGTTGATTTTTAATCCCTGCTGTGTTGGCAATTTAAAATAGTGAAGAGGGTGTTTAAAAGAGAGTAGTTTATCTTTTATGAAGATCCTAAGTTGATCCGATTGATCGCTATTATGCCATTTTATAAATGCAATGGGACGCTGACCATACTCAGCATCATCAATAGGCAATACATAAGCTTGTGATAATTGAGGAAAGGTTAATAATATTTTCTCAATTTCCTCCGGTTGAATATTTTCCCCACCAGAAATAAACTGGCGATCCTTACGACCCATTATTTTAATGGTGTTGGTCTGTGCATTGAATTCACCTATATCTGAACTTGAAAAATAATAGGTGGCATCAATCAGTCCACTTTGGCTGTTACCATTAAAATAACCTGCAAAACGTGTTTTTCCACTGACTTGGATTTCATTATCAATAATTTTTAACTGTCGATAAGGGAGCAGTTGTAAGTCTTGGTTATTTGTTGATGTTGCAATTTGAGAGGCCATTTCCGTTGAGCCGTAACTGAGGTGGTAAGTAAAACCACGTTGTCTGGTTTTGATCAGTATATTTTTAGGAAAAGCACTTCCTCCTAAGAGTAGGTGTTTGATCGAGAGTGAAGATTGCTGAAATTGATTACTCAGTAATAACGTTTGCAATTGGCTCATGACTAATGAAAGGTGAGTGATATTACGTATTTTTAACTGTGCTACCGTTATTTTTACAGCGCTGATATGCAATGTTGCCCCTGCAAGTATAGTGCGTATAACCGTCGCATAACCACTAATGTGAAAGATGGGTAAGGACAGTAAATTATTATCAGCGCTACTTAAAGGGATCACTCTTTGCGATCCTAATGCGCTGTAATAATGATTGCTAAAATGGTGCATGACCGCTTTAGGATCTCCACTGCTACCTGATGTGAAAATAATGTTTATGATGGTTTTTGGATCTATCTTGTGCACATCAACAAGAGGTGGCGCATCGCAATTGGCCTCAAAATCTAAACATAAACTATTGCGATCACCCGGTTGCCAAATAAAAGCACTGTTTAGCAATGTTAAGCGTTGTTGCATTTCTATTGCGCTAAATTTTGGGTTAAGCGGGCAAAATATAAAACCATTACGTAAACAGGTAAATTGCAGCAACAATAATGAGAGGTTATTTTCTGAGATGGAGACTAATCGGTCTCCTTTTTTCATGTTTAATTTAAATAATTGTAAACTAATATACGTAATACGTTTATGTAACTCAATATAGGTTAATGTATTTGTATCAGTTTGTACTGCGATAGTCGTTGGATTGAGTGTTGCTTGGTATGCAATAGGGCAAGTGGTAAGTGAACGGTCACTTTTTTGTGGGTATTTTGGTTGGTTATGTATTGAATGATGGTGCATTTAATGACTCGTCCATAAAATATTTAAGTGTTGGCTGTCTTGTACAATCTTTGCTTCTTCCATCAACAGTGCGCTGTCAAAATATTTTAATGTATCGATACCTAAAGAAAGTACTAATTTTTGCCCTTCTTGTCGTGCTGAAATATTTTTTTGTAAATAATCACTCGCTAAATTTTTTAATTGTTGCAGACCGATAGCGGATTCAAAGGATGAGCTGAAATTCACTTCTATTCCTTGTTGAGTGGCAATAGAAACCAAATGGTCTATCTTTTTTTTGCTTCCAATAAGCGTGGGTTTAATGATAAAAGCGCTGATAGAAGGGTGGTGTTGATAGTTAAAATCATGCGCTTGCAGGGTTTCATCTAAAGCAATGGCGATTTGGTACTTCTCGGCAAGTTGTAAGTTTGTATTATGATCACCGCAGGGCTCTTCAATATAATCAAGTTGTTGCACATTTATTTCGCTGAAAAATTGTGCCGCTTGATGTTTTTTCCAAGCTTGATTGGCATCGCAACGGATTTTTAAATGAGGGTTTAATTGGCACAGTGACTGAAAGGTATTGATGTCGGCTAGCAGTGTTTCTCGGGCTACTTTTAACTTGATTCGATTCGGCTGATTTAATGTCCGATATTGTTTTATAACTTGCTCGTTATCACCTTGTAGCAAGGGTATGTTGTCAATGGCAACATCTTGCTTAGTGCTGTTGTTCGCAAGGCGACAAAAAAGTGCATCTAACGCAAATTGTACACTGTGAGCGCTTGGGTTATGCTTAAAAATATGTGCCAGCGAGCTTGATAAGATCGTTATTATTTGCTTTGTAGCGGTCGCTAAGGTTTCATGACTGAAACCTGGCAGTGGTGCAATTTCGGTGAAATGGCGAATACCCAAGTTATCTGTTACTTGTAAAATGAGCCCTGCGCGCATATTGAGTTGATATTGTTTAAATTGCATGGTCTTTTTAAAGGGCAATTGATAGTTAAAAAGCGTTGCCTGTGTGATTGTTTTTACGGTGCAATTATTGCTCATATTGCAGTGCAACACGTGATGTCAGTTTGGTGATTAGTTCATAAGCGATAGTGCCGATATGTTTCGCCACCAGTGTTGCAGATAGGCCCTCACCCCATAGGGTAACGTCATCACCTACTTTATCGTGGCTATTAGGGCCCAAATCAACACTTAACATATCCATTGAAACACGCCCAACAATCGGCACCAAACGACCGTTAACTAAAACCGGTGTGCCTTCTGGTGCCATGCGTGGATAACCATCCCCATAACCTATCGCGACGACACCCAGTGTGGTGTCACGTTTTGCTGTCCACTTCGCCCCGTAACCAACACTTTCCCCTGCTGAGTGCTCACGGACTGCAATCAACTGAGACTTGAGTGTCATCACTGGCTGTAGATTAAAATCTGAGGCGTCTTTATCGATAAAAGGAGAAACACCATATAAGGCGATGCCGGGACGAATAATGTCGGCATGTGTTGCTGGCCAAGCAAGTGTGGCAGCAGAGTTCGCTAATGAATTTAAACCACTGTCTGTTTTGATGTGAGATTTAAAACATTCATTTTGTTTTGTGGTTATGCGGTTTTGTAACTCATCTGCACAATTAAAGTGAGTCATTAAATGAATGGGTTGTAATACGTTTTTTGATGTTTTCAATTGTTGATAGGCACGCTCAAATTCATCTGCGTGAAAACCGATGCGATGCATGCCGGTATCCAATTTTAACCATACCTGTAAAGGCGCCTTAAGCTTACTATTTATGAGCGCATCAAGTTGATACTGCGAGTGAATAACGGTTTGTAAGTGGTGAGTGACTAAAGTGTCGAGATCGCCAACATGGAAAAAACCTTCAAGTAGCACGATCGGAGCGGTGATCCCAGATTCGCGTAATAGCAGTGCTTCGTTTAGGCGTGCAACACCGAATGCATGAATGCCTGATAGTGTTTGTGCAATACGCACCATACCATGACCATAAGCATTGGCTTTTACAACGGCTAAAATTTTGCTAGCAGGGGCTTTTTTTTGCAAGACTTGCTGATTATGTTTAAGCGCCTTTAAATTAATCGTTGCGCGTATAATGCTACGGTTATTCATCTTGGTATGCCGCGCCAGTATATTCATCAAAACGTGAATAGCGCCCTTGGAAGGTGAGGCGTATTTTACCGATTGGACCGTTACGCTGTTTACCAATAATAATTTCGGCAATGCCTTTGTCATTACTGTCTTCGTGATACACCTCATCGCGATAGATAAACATGATCAAATCGGCATCTTGCTCAATGGCTCCTGACTCACGTAAATCGGAGTTAATTGGGCGTTTATCTGCACGTTGCTCCAGACCACGATTAAGCTGAGAAAGGGCGATAACAGGGCAACGTAATTCTTTTGCTAATGCTTTTAGAGAGCGTGAAATTTCTGAAATTTCTAAGGTGCGATTTTCACTTAATGAGGGTACTCGCATCAGTTGTAGGTAATCAATCACAATCAGACTAACCCCGCCATGGTCACGTGCGATACGGCGCGCACGCGAACGTAACTCCGTTGGTGTTAAACCGGAGCTATCATCAATAAACATTTTACCTTGGTTTAGTAGAATAGACATGGTGGATGAAAGCGAGGCCCAATCATTTTCATCCAGTGCACCCGTACGTATTTTACTTTGGTCAATACGTCCAAGCGATGCCAGCATACGGTTCATAATTTGGTCGGCAGGCATCTCGAGTGAGAATATAATCGTGGGTTTATCGGCATTTAAGGCGGCATGTTCTGCCATATTCATGGCAAAGGTGGTTTTACCCATCGATGGACGTGCGGCAACAATCACCAGATCTCCTGGTTGGAAACCTGTGGTCATCTGATCTAAGTCGTTATAACCCGATGATAAACCAGTTATACCGTCGTGTGGGTTTTTACAAAGTTCATCAATACGCGCCACCGTATTTTTCAAAATATCTTTAAGTGCTTGCGGTCCTTCACTTTTGTTACTACGTGATTCAGCAATTTGGAATACTTTGGTTTCTGCAAAATCAAGTAATTCAGTGCTATCACGGCCTTCTGTTTCATAACCGGCTTCTGCTATCTCATTAGCAACCCCAATTAATTCTCGTACAATGGCGCGTTCACGGACAATATCTGAATAGTTATTAATGTTGGCTGCGCTGGGAGTGTTTTGTAATAGTTCGGCTAAATAAGCAATGCCACCTATTCCGTCAAGCTCTTGATTATTCTCAAGTTTTTCTGATAGCGTCACTAAGTCGACAGGAATGTCTTCGCTGCTTAGGCTTTCAATTGTAGCAAAAATAGTGCGGTGTGCACGGTGGTAAAAGTCACGCTCTACGACACGTTCAGCAACATCATTCCATGCTTCATTATTCAGTAATAATCCACCAATAACTGCTTGCTCAGCTTCGAAAGAGTGCGGTACAGATTTGATTGCGGAAACACTTTTGTTTTTACCCATTGCTGAGTAAGGGGCTTTGTCTGCCATGTTAAATCCTAACGGTTTTATTATGCTAAATAGAGGTAAATTAAGAGAATGCACTCAAGCTGGGAAACATTTAAGTAACAGGAAACTGGAATATAAATCATCACCAGTAATCATTCCTGACCCCAAGAAATTTCACGAGAAAAGGCTCTTTTGAGTCCTTTTACAGAGAAATATAAAGCAAGGAGAATACGTTTTACCCTTTGTTTTTGCATCACCATCGGACCTATCGCTAAATGACTACTTTAACAAAAGGTCTCCTGAATATCACTTGTAATCGATCATTCATTATAACTTTTTTTTGCTTTCTAGGACGGATATTTTAGGTTCTTTGTCAGTACTTGCTGGAAAATAGGATGTTCAAGATACTTTTCTGGTGTGATTGATTTTTGCGGATCGCTTTTATGTTATTATTGAATGTCTCTATTACCCTTATATAAGGTTGTTTCGTGTTAACAAAAGCTTCTTTCTTTGCTGGTTTGATAAATCGCATTTTAGTGAGTAGCCATTATGTGCCTAAACTGCCTGTTATTGAATTGGACATTGATTGTGAGCGGCCCATTATGTATGTCGTTGAGCAAGGTTATAGTTGTGATCTCTTGGGATTGCAGGAAAGTTGTCAAAAAGCGGGATTACCCGACCCTTATTTACCTATTATGCTGAATGGTGAGCAGATTAGTGCAGTGGTCTTTATTCATGCTGGCTCGTTATTTACTGAACACTCTGCACCATTACAAGATGCACCCTACCTTACTCAATACCAACAGCTTTTAGATCTCCATCAAGCTCATCAAAATTTAGATGTTCAGCTTATTCCAGTGACTTTTTACTGGGGAAGAAATCCCGGTCGAGTAAGAAAACAATCACTGTTTAATTTTACAGCACAAGGAACGGTGGGCCTATTGCATAAATCTGCCATGGTTTTAACTAATGGCAGAGAGCATTTGGTGCGTTTTAACCCTCCTATCTCGATCAAAAATTTAAGCTTACGGGGGCAGTCTAAGGCGCATGCGTATAAATTAGCAAAAGTGGCGATGCGTTATTTTGCGTTTCAAAAACGCAGTGTTATAGGTCCTAAATTAGCTAACCGTAAAGAGATGATTGAAGTGGTATTAAGACAAGCTACTTTGCGCAAAGTTATACAAGAGGCGGCACAATCATCGTCGCAGAATGCCTCCCATATTGAAGAGCAGTGTCGAGGTTACCTTAATGAGATAAGCGCAAATTTTTCTTATTCTTTTTTACGTGTGTTCCGACTGTTTTTAAAAGGTCTTTGGAACTTTATCTACCAAGGCATCGAAGTACATCACTCTGAAGCTGTGCGTCAAGCATGTCAAAGTGGCGCTGAAATTATTTATATGCCTTGTCATCGTAGCCATATGGATTATTTACTTATTTCTTATTCGCTATTTGAACAAGGTCTTGTGCCACCCCATATTGCAGCCGGCGTAAACCTTAACTTTTTTCCCATCGGCTCTATTTTTAGGCGGTCGGGTGCTTTTTTCCTACGTCGTAGCTTTAAAGATAATCCACTTTATACTCAAGTCTTTAACGCTTATTTTTCGATGCTTTTTAAGCAGGGTTATCCCATTGAGTTTTTTTGCGAAGGAGGAAGAAGTCGCACGGGTTTATTACTTGCACCTAAAACAGGCTTATTATCCGCTTCGTTAAAAACCTATTTAAAACAACCTGAGCGTAATGTGATTATCGTGCCTATCTACATTGGTTATGATCATATTATGGAAGTCAGCACTTATGTTAAAGAGCAAGCAGGTCAAAAGAAAGAATCTGAAAGTATTTGGCAAATGCTGGGCAGTGTTAAAAAGTTAGGTAATTTTGGGCGTGCGTTTGTTAACTTTGGTGAACCGATAAATGTGAAGCAACATTTTGATCACGCACTGCCTAATTGGCGAAAAACTGCTCTTTCAGATATACAGTTTAAAGAGCAGGTTGCCACGATTGCCCATAAAGTGATGGTGCAGATTAATGAAGCAACGGCTGTTAACGCCTTACCTTTGTGTGCGGCGGTATTATTAGCGGGGGCAACTCGGCAGCTTGCTAAAAAAGACTTAATAGAGCAGTTAAATTGCCATCAACAGTGGTTGGCACTTAATGATGAAACAAGCTTAGTGACCTACGAGAAAGAGACCGGCGAGTTTGTATTAGCACGCGCATTACAGCAGAATAAGTTTCAATTAGTGGGAAATGTAATTGAGTACAGCAGACAACAGGCGTTAGTGCTTAATTATTATCGAAATAATATTGTGCATCTTTTTTTGCAACCGAGTTTGATTTTTCATGCGCTTCGTCACTTACAAGCAAAAAAACTTCCGATGGATAACACACATATTATAAACTGTTGTGCACACCCCTATTTGCAACTACAGAAAACGTACTTTTTAAGTGCTCGCTTAGTGGTGAGCGAGTTGGTTTTTTTAACCCTTAAACGGTTATTAGCGCTGAACTGGTTAGTTGAAAAATCAGGTCAATATTTTGTGGTTGATAATAACGTTGCACTATTGATGCAAGGCCACTTAGATGACCCTTTTAATAAAACCAATATTAAGGTTTAAACTGCGCATCTTGTGAGGAAATAATATGGCGATTAACGGTGGTGCATTAGTAGCACAATTACGTAGTCAAGTTACTGAGTTATCGGTATTACAATTACATGAAAAACGACAACAAAATCCACAAGCGATAGTGATTGATATCCGTGAAGTAAGTGAGACTCAACAAGGTTCAATTGCTCATGCTCTTTTAATTCCACGTGGTGTATTAGAGATGAAAATAGAGAGCATCGCGACCACAAAGCAACATTTTTCAACGCTTGATGAATTAGCTGAGCAACCTATCTATTTAATATGTCGCTCAGGCTCACGTAGTATTTTATCTGCATTGTCACTTGAGCAAATGGGCTTTAAAGCCGTTTATTCGATTACCGGTGGGTTTCTCGCATGGCAAGAAGCGGGTTATGAAGTGAGTGTTAGTTGTGAGTGAGCCTTACCAGGTTATAAATAAAAGCCTATCATTTACTGAAGAAATAAAAAAAAGTCGATTTATAACCTACTTAGCACCGGTTTCGAGCAAAAAAACAGCGCTTGATTATCTTCAAAGTATTAAAGACTTACACAAAGAGGCAGGTCATCATTGTTGGGCTTATGTTGCCGCTAGCCCCAAAAATAGTGTGCTGATGGGTTGCAGCGATGATGGCGAGCCAAAAGGGACGGCCGGTAAACCGATGATGGCCCTTTTACAGGGCTGTAATATTGGGGAGATTATGGCGGTTGTGGTACGCTACTCGGGTGGCATTAAATTAGGCACGGGCGGGCTAGTACGTGCTTACAGCAATGGCATTCAACAGTTATTGCCACAAATTGAAACATATGAAAAACGTTTTTATCAGCAATACCAGGTAAGTTGCGATTATGCACAAATGGCGTTGTTAGAGAACTTATTAATGCCTGATATTGGGCATATATTAAAGATTGATTACCAACAATCGGTAGATGCTATCATTGAAGTTGACTTACAACAGGTCAATACTTTTGTTAAAAAATTACAATCAGTTACCCAAGGACGAGTAAGTGTTAAAAAAATATTCCCTGATAAAAATTAAAGTGAGTTAACGTGGCCCTTCGTTCCATTATTCGTATTGTCGGTATGTTAATTGGTTTATTCAGCCTGACCATGTTGCCACCAGTTATTATCGCTGCTTTTTATGATGATGGCGGTGGGCGTGATTTTTTAGCCGCTTTTATGGTGACACTGTTTATTGGTTTTATTTTATGGGTGCCTAATCGAGGCTTTAAAAGCGATCTTAAAGTACGTGAAGGATTCTTAATTGTGGTGTTATTTTGGGCAACACTTGGCAGTGTTGGGGCGATTCCTTTTTTAATGAGTGCTAGCGTCGATATAAATGTTGCGTCGGCATTTTTTGAGTCATTTTCAGGCTTGACCACCACGGGTGCAACGGTGATTGAAGATATTGAGAGCCTACCCAAAGCGATGCTTTTTTATCGTCAAATGTTACAGTGGTTCGGTGGTATGGGGATTATTGTATTAGCCGTGGCGGTCTTGCCGATGCTGGGTATTGGTGGCATGCAATTATATCGCGCGGAAACACCTGGACCTGTTAAAGACGCTAAAATGACCCCGCGTATTGCTGAAACCGCAAAAGCGTTGTGGTATGTTTATCTTTGTTTAACCGTCGCTTGTATGATGGCTTTTTGGCTTGCAGGTATGAGCCTTTTTGATGCTTTATCTCATAGTTTTTCAACGGTTTCTATAGGAGGTTTCTCCACGTACAATGACAGTATTGGCCATTTTGACAGTGATGTTATTAACGTTATTACGGTGTTTTTTTTAATTATATCGGGAGTTAACTACGCATTACATTTTAGTGCATTTTCGGCTACAAAGTTTTCATTTAACATTTATAAGCAGGATCCCGAAGTCCGTGCTTTCCTCTTTATTCAGGTATTTATCACTGCTATCTGTTTTATCACGTTACTCAATCATAATATTTATGAGTCGATTGAACACACTTTCTCACAAGCTTTGTTTCAAGCTGTTTCTATCTCCACAACGGCAGGATTTACCACTACCTCCTTTGCTGAATGGCCTCTGTTTTTACCGGTATTATTAGTTTTCTCGAGTTTTATTGGTGGTTGTGCGGGTTCAACGGGAGGCGGATTAAAAGTTATTCGTATTTTACTACTCAGTTTACAAGGGATACGAGAATTAAAGCGTTTAGTGCACCCTAAAGCCGTTTATAAAATTAAATTGGGTAATAAAGCGTTACCGGATCGTGTTATTGAAGCCGTCTGGGGTTTCTTTTCTACCTACGCATTAGTGTTCATTGTGTGCATGTTAGCATTGCTAATGACGGGCATGGATGAAATAACCTCCTTTTCTTCGACGGTGGCGATGCTTAATAATTTAGGACCTGGTTTAGGCCAAGTAGCAGTACACTATAATGAAGCGACAGATGCTTCTAAATGGGTCATGGTGGTGGCAATGTTATTTGGGCGATTAGAAATATTTACACTATTAGTCTTATTTACGCCCGTTTTTTGGAGAAATTAAATGCAACTAAAAACCTTGGTTTTATATTCATCAGTAGATGGACAAACATTAAAAATAATAGAGCGTATCAATGCACTCGTGACGGACGAGTTTGAACTGTTTGATATTGACCAACGGCCGAATATCGATTTTAGTCAGTACAGTAAAGTACTGGTCGGCGCTTCAGTCCGTTACGGTAATTTTCGTAAAAATTTATTGAACTATGTTAATGCGCATAAAACAGAGTTAAATAAGCTGCCCAATGCTTTTTTTGTCGTGTGTTTAACGGCACGCAAACCAGAAAAAGCACTGCCCAGTCATAATGCTTATATGCTTAAATTTGATAAGTTATCAGCCTGGCAACCACAACTAAAAGCAGTATTTGCAGGTGCGTTACTTTATTCGCGTTATAACTTCTGGCAAACAAGGTTGATCCAATTAATCATGAAAATGACCGGAGGCAGTACCGATAAAAGCCAAGATATTGAATTAACTGATTGGTCAAAAGTTGCCATCTTTAGTAAAGATTTTTCCGCATTATAAGACCTTGATTGAAATAGTTATGCGTTGAATTTCCTGCCTGATATACGTCACCTTACAGCTTGCAGAGTTTTGCATATTAAGTGATAACGGGTATACAATAGTTTTTTAGTTTTTGAGTAATATAGCGATGCCTGATCCACAACCTGCCTTTAATACACAACAAATACTGCTTGATGTCTTTGGTTATAAAACCTTTAGGGAGGGGCAAGAGCAGGTGATAGAGCACCTTTGTGCAGGTAAAGATGCGCTGGTGGTTATGCCAACAGGGGGAGGAAAAAGTCTCTGTTTTCAAATTCCCGCACTGGCACGTGCCGGTATCTGTTTTGTTATTTCTCCGCTTATTTCTCTGATGAAAGACCAAGTTGATACACTACGAAGCTGTGGTGTGGCTGCCGCTTACTTGAACTCTAGTCTCTCCTATCAAGAACAAAATCAAATTATTACCGCCATGCACACGGGGCAACTAAAGTTGCTTTATATTGCGCCAGAACGTTTATTGCGTCCTGATTTTGTAGAGCGTTTAGAGCATCTACCCATCAACCTCTTTGCCATTGATGAAGCGCATTGTATCTCGCAATGGGGGCATGATTTTCGCCCAGAATATGCGTTATTAGGACAGCTTAAGCAACGATTTCCAACCGTGCCACTGGTTGCATTAACGGCAACGGCAGATCATGCGACCCAGGAAGACATTTTAGCGCGTCTACAGTTTAATGATCCGCTGGTGGCGATTCACAGCTTTGATCGCCCGAATATTGAATACCTGCTGATTGAGAAATATCGTCCGTTAAAACAATTGTTTAATTACTTGGATGAGCATAAAGATGAAAGTGGTATTATTTATTGTAGTAGTCGTCGCCGTACTGAAGAATTAGCACAAAAACTACAAGCACAAGGTTTAAAAGCACGCTGTTACCATGCAGGGTTAGCGCTTGAAGAACGTCAAACGGTACAAGATAATTTCATCAAAGACCGCGTTGATATCGTCGTGGCAACGGTCGCTTTTGGCATGGGTATTGATAAGCCTAATGTTCGTTTTGTTGTGCATTATGAAATTCCTAAAAATATAGAATCCTATTACCAAGAAACTGGCCGTGCAGGACGAGATGGCTTGCCGGCTCAAGCAATGCTTTTTTATGATCCCGCTGATTCTGCGCGTGTGCGGGGTTTATTAGAGAAAAATAATAATGAAGAGCAGTTACGAATTGAGTTACACAAACTCAATACTATGGTTGCTTTTGCTGAGGCGCAAACCTGTCGTCGTCAGGTATTACTCAACTACTTTGGTGAGTACAGTGATAAGGCTTGTGGTAACTGTGATATTTGTTTAGATCCCCCTAAAAGTTATGATGCGACGGTGGATGCACAGAAGATCCTCTCCTGCGTATACCGAACCGGGCAACACTTTGGTATGCATCATATTGTCGACGTCCTACGTGGCGCACAAACGATACGTATTAAAAGTCTTGGGCACGATAAGTTATCTACTTTTGCTCTTGGTAAAGAGAAATCCAGTGAGTATTGGTTAAGTCTGTTAAGGCAATTAATTCATTGTGGTTTATTGATGCAGAATTTAACACGCGGTTCCGCGTTGCAACTAACGGAAGCGGCACGTCCCGTTTTAAAAGCACAAGAGCCTCTTTATTTGGCCGTGCCTCGTTTGAAAATGGTCAGTAAAACTAAAAAGAAAAAAGGTGTGCTAGCAAGCGTTGCAGATAATAAATTATTTGCACGTTTACGACAATTGCGCAAACAGATTGCCGATCGTGAAGAGTTACCTCCCTATATTATCTTTAGTGACGTGTCATTGGCCGAAATGAGTGAGTTAATGCCATTAACGGAACGTGAGTTCTTAAATATTAGTGGGGTAGGCCATATTAAATTGAAAAAATATGGTGATGAGTTTATGGGTATTATCAGTGAGTATGTACCTGAATAGACA
>JBAHZV010000084.1:0-9634 GCA_037132845.1 Psychromonas sp. | reverse complement strand
TTTTATTGGCTCACTGAAGCCAATTTTTCAAAGTAATCAGGGAATGTTTTTGAGGTACATTTTGGATCATTAATGGTGACCGAGGTACCACTTAATGCAACCAATGAGAAACACATCGCAATACGATGATCATCATAGGTATCAATTTCTGCATATTTGATTTGAGCAGGTGCAGTAATCTCAATAAAGTCATGGCCTTCCACGATAAATGCGCCTACTTTGCGGAGTTCGGTGGCCATTGCAAAGAGGCGATCCGTTTCTTTTACTCGCCAATTGTAAACATTGGTTATTTTTGTTGTCCCCGTTGCAAAAAGAGCCACAACTGCAATGGTCATGGCTGCATCAGGAATATGATTAAAGTCCATATCAATTGCTTTTAACTGACCTTTTCGTGCAATAATATAATCATCACCCCACTCAATATCCGCGCCCATCGCCTCTAATGCATCAGCAAACTGAATATCGCCTTGTACAGAATGCCGCCCAATACCGGTCACTTTCACCGTACCACCGCCAATCGCGCCGGCGGCTAAAAAGTAAGAAGCAGATGAAGCATCTCCTTCCACTAAATAATCACCCGCGGCCGTATAAGTTTGTCCGCCTTTAATGGTAAATTTCTGGTACTCACCCTTTTCGTTATCAACGAGAACCCCAAAATCAGACATAATTTGCAGCGTGATTTTAATATAAGGTTTAGACACGAGTTCACCAACAATTTCAATGACAGTATCACCCTTTGCCATAGGTGCTGACATTAAAAAAGCAGTTAAAAACTGGCTGGAAACACTACCATCAATCTTAACATTGCCCCCCTTAAGGCCACTTCCCGTAATTTTAAGTGGGGGGTAGTTTTCATCTTTTAAGTAAGTTATCTGCGCGCCAGCTTGTTGTAAAGCATCAACTAACGAACCAATTGGACGCTCAAACATACGTGCTTCGCCGGTTAAAACATATTCACCTTGCCCGAGACATAACGCCGCACACAGTGGGCGCATTGCCGTTCCAGCATTCCCTAAAAACAGTTCTAATTCGCCAAGTGCTTTGGTATCAAATGCACGGCCTAAACCTTCCACCACACACTGTGTTTTATCCTCTGAAAGTTGGTAATTAACACCCAATTTTTTAAGCGCATTTAACATATGACGAATATCATCACTGTCTAATAGATTGGTTAGGGTAGTGGTCCCTTTTGCTAAAGCCGCTAACAATAACGCACGATTGGAAAGACTCTTTGAACCGGGTAAGTTAATTTCACCATTAACTTGTTTAATGGGATTTAATAGGAGTTGTTCCATTTTTAGTTCTCTAAATTTAATACATGAATAAGGGCGACTTTAAAACGCTGATTTTCACTGTGCGTACCGATGCTAATACGTAAATGATTTGCTAAACCATAACCCGTAATAGGACGTACAATGACACCCTGCTGCAATAACGATTGATAAACTTCATCACCCGATTTACCGACATTAACGGTAATAAAATTACCCATTGAAGGGATAAATTCAAGATTTTTTTGGGTGAAAAAAGCGCTTAGATCAGCCATACCTTCATTATTTAAAGCAATACTTTTTTGCAAATGTTCAACATCATTTAACGCCACCTCAGCGGCTTTTAATGCTAAGGCATTACAGTTAAAAGGCTGACGAACACGATTTAAAATATCAGCAACTTCTGGATGAGAAATTGAATAACCAACACGCAGCCCCGCTAAACCATAAGCTTTTGAGAAAGTACGCGAGACAATCAAGTTAGGAAACTCAGTTATCCAAGTAATTGCATTGCCACGACGCTCAACAGGGGCATATTCGAAATAGGCTTCATCCAGTACCACCAGCACAGTGGCGGGTACTTTTTTAAGAAAGGCATATAGAGCATCAGGCTCTAGAAAGGTGCCCGTTGGATTATTAGGATTAGCGATAAAAATAAGCTTGGTTTTTTCGCTGATAGCAGTAACCATCGCGTCTAAATCATGACCATAATTTATTGCCGGCACTGCCACCGCAGTTGCGCCAATCGCTTGAGTGACTAAAGGGTAAACCACAAATGCATGTTGGGCAAAAATTACTTCATGGGCACGTGAAACAAAGGCACGTGCGATCAATTCAAGCAGATCGTTTGAACCATTTCCAAGGGTAATTTGACTAATATCGACGCCATATTTATGCGCCAATGCTTTCTTAAGGTAATAACCATTAGCATCAGGATAACGTGTTAACTCAGACAGTTCGTTTTGTAAGGCAAGTTTGACCGACTCGCTTAGCCCTAAAGGATTTTCATTCGACGCTAATTTCACAATATTGCGGATACCGAGTTCGCGCTCTAACTCATCAACTGGTTTACCCGCTTGATAAGGGTGTAACTTTTGCACCCCCTCATTGGCAAGCGCTAAAATATTGAGGCTCATTGTTTTCCCTCAAATTTTGCCATGAAGTCAATCAATGCTTGTACACCTTCAATGGGCATCGCATTATAAATACTGGCACGCATTCCACCCACTAATTTATGCCCTTTAAGCGTTAATAAACCCGCTTCTTTGGATTCACTTAAAAAGGCCTCATTAAGACTTTCATCGGTCAAATTAAAAGGAATATTCATACGACTACGTACACTTGCATCAATATTATTGTGATATAAATCTGAGCGGTCGATAAAGTTATAAAGCAACGTTGCTTTTGCAATATTTTTTTTCTCAATTTCTACTAATCCGCCCTGCTCTTTTAACCACTTAAAGACTAATCCCGCTAAATACCAAGAATAAGTCGGTGGCGTGTTATACATTGAATTGGTTTTAGCTTGCACTTCATAATCAAAAATAGAAGGAATAGCTTTACGTGCAAAACCAATGAGATCCTCACGAACAATCACAATCGCCAAACCCGATGGACCAATATTTTTTTGCGCGCCAGCGTAGATAATGCCAAATTTTGTCACATCAATAGGGCGAGATAATATCATTGAACTCATATCCGCCACTAATGGCACAACACCCGTTTCCGGCACATCAAATATTTCGATGCCTTCAATGGTTTCATTGGAGCAATAATGAAGGTAGGCAGCGCCAGCATTAATTGGCCATTGTGCGGTCGGTTTAACGGATATTTTTCCCTGCGCGGTGATGGTCATAATATCAGTTTCACTAATACGCGCGTGCTTTTTTGCTTCTACAACTGCTGATTTTGACCACTGCCCAGTCAGCAAGTAATCTGCATCTAATTTATCACCTAATAAATTAAGAGGAACGGCGGCAAACTGTCCTCGTCCTCCTCCTTGACAAAAAAGCACTTGGTAGTTATCAGGAATCGCCATCAAATCACGTAAATCTTGCTCAGCTTCGCTTGCCATGGCAATATATTCAGGACTACGATGGCTTATTTCCATCACAGAAACCCCTCGCTCCTGCCAATTACAAAACTCGCTTTGTGCTTGTTCCATTACCGCAATGGGTAACATTGCGGGACCTGCACAGAAATTAAATATTTTACTCATTATTATTCTTCTTTTTCTTGGCAAAATAAAATAAGCGACTTTTCAGGCGCTTATTTTATTTTTTCATCACTTTTATTCAGTGCTTTCTGAACTATTCGTATCTGACTCAGCATCTAATTCAATATCTGATTCAGTATCCGATTCGCTTACAGACGCTGGTGTCGTGGACTGTGCAGATTGCTCCGTTTCATATTCATTTTGTAACGCTAAAAGCGGTTGCTCTTTCACTTCTTCAATACGTTGCAACGCGACAATTTTTTCATCTTCACGGGTTTTAATTAAGGTCACACCTTGCGTATTACGACCCACAATGGAAACACCACTCACCGGAGTACGCACTAACGTACCGCGATTAGAAATAAGCATGATCTCATCGTTTTCATCAACTTGAACCGCGCCGACGACTTTACCGTTACGATCGCTCACTTTAATGGAGATAACACCTTGCGTCGCACGGCTCTTCGATGCGTAATCGCTAAGTGCAGTACGTTTACCGTAACCATTTTCAGTGGTTGTTAGAATGTGACCTGTTTCATTTGGAATGATCAAGGACACAACTTTCTCACCTGCTTTTAGTTTAATGCCACGCACACCGGTTGCGGTACGACCCATTGGACGCACACCTTTGAATTTAATCTCTTGCACACCATTTTCATCAAGGACGGCATTGCCATCTTCATCAACAGCCGGAATTTCTTCTGCTTCTTTAAAGCGTACTACTTTACCGGCATCTGAGAAGATCATGATTTCATTTTCACCATTGGTAATTTGCACACCAATAAGCTCATTATCATCGTTGAGGTTAATCGCAATCAAACCACTTGTCCGTGGACGACTGTATGCACTTAATGCCGTTTTCTTAACCGTACCGTTAGCGGTTGCCATAAATACAAACTTATCATCTTCATAATCACGTACTGGCAGAATAGCGGTGATACGTTCACCCTCTTCAAGTGGTAAAATATTAACAATAGGACGACCCCGCGCTTGACGAGAAGCCAGCGGTAACTGGAAGGTTTTTAGCCAGTACAAACGCCCACGTGTAGAGAAACATAAAATCGTATCATGGGTACTAGCAACTAATAACTTCTCGATAAAGTCTTCATCTTTCATTGATGTGGCTGATTTCCCTTTACCACCTCGACGTTGTGCTTCGTAATCCGTGAGTGGTTGGTATTTAACGTAACCTTCATGAGATAAGGTCACAACAACATCTTCTTCAGTGATTAAGTCCTCGATGCACAGGTCAGTTTCACTGGCAGTGATTTCAGTACGACGTTCATCACCAAAGTTCACACGAATCTCTTCTAGCTCTTCTTTAATCACTTCCATTAATCGAGAAGGGGTTTCTAAAATAAACAGTAACGCGATAATGACTTCAATCAGATCTTTGTATTCGTTTAAAATTTTCTCGTGCTCAAGACCCGTTAATTTATGTAAACGCATATCCAAAATAGCTTGTGCTTGAACTTCCGTCATAAAGTACAAGTCATCACGCATACCAAATTCAACCGCAAGGTTATCAGGACGCGCGACATCAACACCACTTGCTTCAAGCATGGCAGCAACATGACCAAGTGCCCAACCTTGTGCTTGTAGCGCGACTTTCGCTTCAGCAGGTGTTGGCGATTGGCGAATAAGTTCAATGATCGCCTCAATGTTAGCCAATGAAATAGCCAGACCTTCAAGAAGATGGGCACGATCACGAGCTTTGCGTAATTCAAATACGGTACGACGCGTAACCACTTCACGACGGTGACGTACAAAGGCTTCTAACATTTCTTTAAGGCTAAACAGTTTTGGTTGACCGTGGTCTAATGCAACGGCATTGATACCAAATGAAACCTGCATTTGTGTTTGTGCGTAGAGGTTATTTAATACCACCTCTCCCACTTCACCCCGTTTCACTTCAACCACCATACGCATGCCGTCTTTATCGGACTCATCACGTAGAGCGCTGATGCCCTCTATTTTTTTATCTTTAACAAGTTCTGCAACTTTCTCAATTAAACGTGATTTGTTGACTTGGTATGGAAGTTCATAAACAACAATCGTTTCACGACTGGTTTTTTCATTCACTTCAATGCGTGCTTTAGCACGAATTTTTAATATGCCTTTACCTGTTTTGTAAGCATCAATAATACCTTTACGGCCATTGATGATGCCTCGAGTCGGAAAATCGGGTCCCGGAATGAACTCGATTAATTCATCAATAGTAATATCTTTATTTTCAATCAGCGCTAAACAACCATCAATGACTTCACCTAAGTTATGCGGTGGAATATTGGTGGCCATTCCCACGGCAATACCCGACGAACCATTCACTAATAAATTAGGCACTCTGGTTGGCATTACTTCAGGGATAAGCTCAGTACCATCATAGTTCGGGACGTAATCAACGGTTTCTTTATCAAGATCCGCTAATATTTCATGGGCAATTTTATCCATACGGATTTCGGTATAACGCATCGCAGCGGCGCTATCACCATCAACAGAACCAAAGTTACCTTGGCCATCAATAAGCATGTAACGCATTGAGAAGTCTTGCGCCATACGTACAATAGTATCGTATACAGCCGTATCACCATGAGGATGATATTTACCGATGACATCACCAACAACACGTGCGGATTTTTTATAAGGTTTATTCCAATCGTTACGTAATACACTCATGGCAAACAAAACACGGCGGTGAACAGGCTTTAAGCCATCACGTACATCGGGTAATGCACGTCCAACAATGACACTCATTGCATATTCGAGATAAGAGTTTTTTAATTCGTCTTCAATATTAATTGGAGAAACGTCAGATGCATATTCACTCATAAAGATAGAAATCCTTAAATTTTTAGGGTTAAACATTCTAACATACAAAGTTCAACTACCGTGTCTCTTTTATGATTTAAAACGCCTTAGCGTCGCATGACGGAAGCAATAAGCGCAATCGCGCCCAAGCAGTACACTTTTTAACCACCCGAGATTCACTCAAAAGGTCTGACAAACGCAAAATAAAGCAACTTGTCTTTTTCAGTTCCCTATCAGTAGTGATGAATATTAATTAAATAAGTGAGTCGTAAAGCTTTTGCTGAGTTATGCACCTGCAGTGATAGCGAGTATACTCATTTTCCAACTATTGATTAGGATCCTATTTTATGTCTGCAAACACCATTACCAACACACCTTTTACAGATAATGTTGATCCCAAAGAAATTGAAAAATTTTCAGCAATGGCGGAGCAATGGTGGGATTTAGAAGGAGACTTCAAACCATTGCATATGCTTAACCCCACTCGGCTTGACTATATCGAGCAAGGTGTTGAGGGTCTGTTTGCAAAAAATATTGTTGATATCGGTTGTGGTGGTGGCATTTTAGCAGAAAGCATGGCAAGACAAGGTGCAAGCGTCATCGGTATTGATATGGCGCACGCGTCATTACAAATTGCACGTCTGCACGCGCTGGAAACGAGTACTCAAATTGAGTATCAAAAAATCACCGCAGAAGAGTTTGCCAGCCAACACATAAACCACTTTGATGTGGTGACCTGCATGGAAATGCTTGAGCATGTGCCGGATCCGGCCGCTATTATTAAAGCCTGTTGCGACATGGTCAAACCCGGTGGTACGGTTTATTTCTCAACGATTAATAAAACATTTAAAGCCTATTTAATGATGATAATAGGCGCAGAGCATGTTTTAAAATGGGTGCCTAAAGGCACCCATGAATACGATAAGTTTATCCGCCCTTCAATGCTACTTGCTGATATTGATAAAACCACGCTGAAATGTGAGCATCTCTGTGGGGTTGAATATAATCCGCTAAGTTCAGATTTTAAAATCACCAACAATGTGGATGTTAATTATATGCTGAGGTGTGTTAAAGCGGGTTAAAAACAGCGCTCAGCTTTTAGTGGTTAGCGGTCAGTATGGGGCATTATTCCCATGAAGGCGCGAATGCGAGGCAGGCAAGCTTGTTTTGTGTTGTTCTGCTTTGCTAGGTTTCGCCTCTCGGCGAGTCACTTTTTCTTAACAGCAAGAAAAAGCAACCAAAAAGTGCCAACGGAATCAGGGTGTGTGTACGTGTTGATCTCATAGTACTCCTTAAATTATTGACTTTAATTGCGCTTAGTACTAACTATATGCACTACCTAGCCTTATTGTGAAGCTTTCGTGTTAGCCCTCTTAAACTGAATCCTTTAAGATTAGGAAAAGACAATAAGCATAGCCCTAACATGATAAGTGCCACTCCGATAAGAGACGTAGTGGACAGTGTTTCGTTATAGAAAAACCATCCCGATAGCAATCCTGATACAGGTACAAGTAACGAGTATGGCGCGACATTAGAGAGTCCATGCTTAGTAATCGCCCATGTCCAAACACCGTACCCAAATAAGGTAATGACGTAAGATTGAAACAATATAGATAACCAGCCATTTGTTGTAGGAAAGCTAATAATGCTTTCAATATCAATCACACCTTTAGTAAAATAACTTTGTACTAGCGAGATTAATAAGACAGGAATGGGTACAAATAAGCTTGACCAAACGATGAAGCTAACTGCATTTTCTGGTTTATATTTACGAATAATAATATTACATAACGTCCAAAAAACAGCGGCAACGAGAATAAGGAACCCTCCAAATAAAGGTAACGATATTTGACGATAGAATAAGATTATCAAAAACCCAGAAAAAGCAACGGTTAAACCAACTTTTTTGTTAAATGATAAGCTTTCCTCGAAAAGATAAACGGCAGCAAGCAATGTGAAAAATGCACTTGCTTGAAGTAACAGCGAAGCGAGCCCTGCAGGTGTACCAATAGAAACGGCTATGTTTACCAGCCCCCATAAACCAGCGCCAAACAAAGTACCGTGTAATGCTACAATAGACAGTTTTATATTTGGCTTTTTAATAAAAAAAACCAATGGTAGTGATGTTAAGAGAAATCGAAGTGTTGTCATTGTGAAAGGATCAATCCCTTCCATTCCCCAACGAATAACAACAAAATTGAATCCCCATGTAATAACAACGGTGATGACTAATAATCGTGCAATTAAACTCATTTTAACTTTTTTCCTCCTCGATAAAAACAGAATGCCCTGACCAAGAATCATTTGAAAAACATGTAATTTCAAAAATACTGTCAATATAATAAATTACTCAAAAGAACAAAGAACTGTTAGCTTTACTCCTTCATCGCTTATTTAGCATAGCTTCAATATTGAATATTGCAGACGTTTCTGCTTTATAGTTTTGGTGAATTCAGGGTAAAACAACAAATGTTAAAAATAACTTCAGTAACATCTGCTGATATAACTAAACCTTACGTGGAATCAACGGAACAAACTTGGAGAGACGACATTGACACGCCGGTTGGTGAAGATGAAGGAGACCTTTCATTAGGATTAATTGATGGATCACTAGCAACTATTGCTATATTTTTAAACCACGGGGTCAGATCTTTCATGGTGCTTAACATGCAAGTCGGCACTAACGCCCAGTATTATACCAAAGGAACTAAAAAGGTGATCACCCTCGCTCGTTTAAATCAACCCTAACTGCGTTGTGAGTTTTGAAGTGAGGATATCTATCTCCTGCAACTCACGCCTTGTTACCGTTAATTTATCCTTCGCAATCATTGGCCACTTAATTAATTCCTTTGGTATTAGGTAGTGTATGCAAAGCTTTGGTGATGATCTCTTTTTCGGTTGCTTGGTGATCATCATTAACCCCAACAAACTGAAAAATTATTCATCCTTGCTGGCTTCACTTCTCTCTCACTGTGTTGTTGTGAAATTGAGGACAATTATCGCTTGCAACTCACGCTTCGTTATATCAATTCCATTCATTTAACTATCCCCTGATAAATTACTGTTTATGTTGATCAATTCGTCAATAGCGAGCAGAATCAAATCAAGTATTTAATACCAGTTCTGCTAAATAACTGATCTATCTTACTGGTTAAAACAAATGATTTCTTCGTTGAAAATATTGCAAAGGCAATAACCCTTTACTGCAATTTCCGCCTTGAACTTGTTTGTTTTTCCTGCGCAATATTTGACCATTACATTAATGGAATTGGTATACGCCTTTTTTATGCGCTTTAGCGTAGGCAATAGGTCACTCATACTGTACTCTTTTGGTGGCTTT
>JBAHZV010000077.1:0-23095 GCA_037132845.1 Psychromonas sp. | reverse complement strand
CGTGTAGCCTAGTCATTCTACGCAAACACGACTCAACAATGAAAAAAACGCTTTTAGCCGAATCTTTCAGACAGCGTTTGTTGGTCATTTTTACGGCGTTATCACCTTTTTATGTGGAATAACCACATTACAAAGGCTCTGTCTTGTATAAATACCCAACAATTCGCTGCAAAAACAATCTCGAAAGATCAACAGCCCCTACTGTTTATCTTATGCTCAGTTATTGCTGCCATTCATTTAATAACGTTAACACATCATTTTCTAACGATGCTTGCAGCGTATTTAGTGCATCAATAGCCACTTGGATTCTGATACGAGCATCACTATTGCTGATTGCCTGTCTAAAGGGTAAGTTTTCGTCACCGGCAATTGCGGCAATTGCGGCAATTGCCGCAATGATCTCATTATCAATTCGACTGGCAATGGCTTCATCCGCAGCGGTTACGAAATCAATAATACCTGTTTTATCCGTTTGTTCTGGGTATTCACCACGGTAAACATTTTGCACGCCTTGAATATTGTCAATAAAATCGGCTAAAGAATTCCAACTGTATTGAGACTCTACTAATGAAGTATCAAAGGTGGTAATGCTACTGCCAAAAGGTTCAGCAATTTTACCGTTACCAACTTCATCAACAATAGCGATCATACCGTTTATTAATTCTTCAACTACACCTAACTCCGAAGAATAAAAATTATTATCTGGTGTGAGTAAATAATCTTTATACGGTTGAGAATTGCTATCTGTGGGATCAAAAGAAACAGTCCATGCATCCAATAGCGCTTGGGTATATTCTTCAAATACTTCAGCCGTTGCACTTAAATAATCAAGCTCTAACCTAGTCATTTCGTCAATTGATTTAGTGTTATCTTCAACACCGTCACCAAAAAGTAAAAACTCCATGGTATGAAAGCCTTGCACGTCATCATTAAATGATTTGACTAGATCAGCTGAGAAACCTGACGAATTACTGGTTAGTATATTTTCTAAATCAGTCGTATTTAGTGGCCAAGTGTCTAAATGTGGATCAATTGATAAACTATCAACAGGACCAAAAATATGAGCTTCACTTTCCTCCCAAGGAATACGCACCTCTGTCCATGCTTGTTGTGCCGCATCTAAGTTTGCTTGAGTTGGTGTATTGGAAAGAGTCTGTGTTGCTTGCCAGAAATCGTCCGCTTCACTATTTAATGTTTCATAACCCGCAACAATAACGTCATTGGTTAAGTTGGTAATAAGCTCTGTCGCGGAAAAACTAAAGCCAGTTTCCTCTTTTTCATCTGAGGATGAGCTACTGCCACAGCCTGCTAAAAATGCTGTTGATATAGTTAAAGCTAAGAGTGTTTTTTTAAATGTCATCTTTCAATCCTAAATATAAGTAATGTAAAATAGCGCTACTGGAATGTTGTCTTCTTTCTTGTTTTAGTGTTTTATGAACTATTTTTAAATAGAAAAGAAATAGCCCATTGATAAGCTAAAGCTACGGGTATTATCTAACCCAGCTTGTGCATATGCTCGCTCCGCGAATTGTGCTTTAAATATTAAGTTGTCAACCGGAGAGAAGTTAACACCAAAGGCAAGTTCTTCTTGATCAAAACGCTCGGTTGGTACGCCTTGTTCGAGCGCTTTTATAGGATTGGAATATTGATAAACGCTAAATAAATACAAAGGCTTAGATATATTGAATAAACCTTGAGTATTATAGGCAAGCTCAATAAAAGAAGAGTCTGCTTCACTCCCTAATGAGGCAAAGTTACCCGGTTGCAAACCTGCGGTGGTTTTATTTGCTTCGGTGATTGCTGAGCTATCATCAAGTTGCCCGAAAAGATATTGACCACGTACGCTCCAACGATCAAATTGATAAGCACCATGAACGCCGAAAATAGTTAAGTTACCATCACCGACAATCTTATTGCTGTTATTTCGATTACCCGAGGTATTGCCGGTATAAAAACTAAAACCAAAGCCCTTGCCCGCTTTAATATTGCCATAATCTAAGCGTATCGTTAGGGCTAAGTCGTCCGCGTTAACTTTTTCAAAACGCTTTTGATGACCCGTTGCAACCCAGTTATAAGTACGGAAGTATTCAGAATTTAACCCTGTAGTGACCAAAGTTTGTAGAGTGAAATCTTGCCATTGGCTAACTAGGTTAACCCCTGTTTCATGCCATACTTGTGGGATCATCGTACTTTCACTCCAACTGCGCTCAGTTGAAAAGAATTGACTGGGTTTATGTAAATCTGTGCCTAAACCAACCGGAACAAAGATGTGTCCCATTTTTACGGTGAAGTACTGATTATACTGGTATTTTACTTGGAGTTTTTCAACAATGACCTCGCCACCGGCTTCAATTTCTGTTTCAAATTCACCAAATTCTTCAAAGCCATCATATTCTAGGGAAACACCCGTACCGCCATGTTCAAACTCAATTTCTGTTTCTATTTGCCATTGACTATCAAAGTTATACACAAATTCTAAAACAACGCGTTCTAAATCCATTGTTGCGCGACGATCAGGATCCGTATCTTGTATATTGCGAAATACTTCATCACTTTTATATAATAAACTGCCGTAGGAATTAATTTCCCAATTTTTATTCGTTGCTTTACTTTGAGCCATTTGTTCGCTTTGCTGCTCACTTTTTTGCTGAGATAATTTAGCAATCTGTATTTCAATCGCTTGAATTTCTTGCTGTTGCTTAGCAAGTGCCGCTTGTAATTCGGTTTTTGTGCTCGCATAGCTAGGATTGACTAAAAGGGTTGTACTCAATATGACAGGTAGTAATAAAATTTTTTTTTGCATCAGGGCTTTTCTCATTCAGGTAAGCAAAGGTAACGAGGTATTTTTAGAATGATAGCTACACTCCTTTATGTGTGCAAATACAAATCAATATCATTCGCGATGTTGTTACCGTTCCTTGATCTAGATCAAGATACACTCAATTATCGGTAATGAAATCGATGCTAACTGGTTAAATATTGATCAAGAAGATTGGATGGCATAGCTCATGCATACGCTTTCATAAGACAAATGCTAAAATAGTCCGGTAGTAGATAGACCTAAATATTGTAGATGACATACATAGAGATAAAGTTCCGAAAAGTTATTTTTGGTATATAATCAATGTCTGTTATTGGCATATTTCGGATACGTAGCTGGGTAATAATGTGGTCAGTTATATTGAGTTGCTTTTCATCCAAACACCCTCCGACAAAGCAAAGTGATTTTATTTCAAGGGGATTACACATCGTTACAAATATAAATACAAAATTAATCTGAAACAGTGCTACCCTCTGATTTTTAGTATGAATACAGTTAAGAACAGGCAGCCATAAAGAAAATTAATTACCTTTTTTACCTTTATAAATTGATGAAAGTCAGATATTTATTGCATGTTGCTTATTGCATATATTGTACATGTTACAAAATATAGAGGTATAAGTAAGTGTAAGCCAACTCTGAATATTGTTTTCCCTTGTTACTCAATTGTTAATAATTAACGAAGAAGTATGACCAATACACAATTAACCTGTCTAAGTCTTGTTGTTGCTCAACTTTCCGAGCGCAATTAACTTAACCAAACGAGTAGCAGAGTATAATTACCCGTTGATAGGATTATTGAAGCAAAAACATTGAGATAGGTATAGACTACTTCATGGCAAGTGATTCAAAAAAAGCACAACCAATTTAAGTACAAATTAAATAGAACACACACAAAGTCAACAGAAAAAATTAACCATTAGGGTACTACCATGAAAAAATGGATCGCTTCGGCAATCGTGTTAGCCATTATAATTTTTGGCAGTGTTATTGGATTTAATATATTCAAAGCACAAAAAATTAAAGAGTTTTTAGCTAATCGCCCCACTCCTGAATTCTCCGTCACCAGTCAAACCATCAAAACAGAAGACTGGACTCCACACCTTCGTGCAATCGGTTTTATTGAGCCTAACCAAGGTGTCAATATTACTAATGAAGTATCAGGAAAAATTATTAAAATCGACTTTGTTTCAGGTCAACAATTAAAAGAGGGGGAGCCACTTGTATACCTAGACGCTGAAGTTGAAAAAGCCAATTTAAAAGCGTCCACAGGCCGTTTACATGCGGTAGAACGTAATTATAAACGCATGCTCTCTCTGTTTGAAAAGGGTTCGGTATCACAAGGCAACGTTGACGAAGCAGAAGCAGAGTTATTAACACTACAAGGTCAGATAGAGGGCTATGAAGCCACGATAAGTCGCCGTACTGTACGCGCACCTTTTGATGGTATTGCCGGTTTACGCAATGTATTTATGGGCGAGTACCTACAAGCGGGCACAGATATTGTTCGTTTAGAGGATATTAGCCGCATGCAAATGCGTTTTACTATTCCGCAAAATGATTTTAATAAAATATTTATTGACCAAACAATGCATATTTTTGTTGATGCGCAAGCAGATATCTCTTTCGAAGGGACTATTTCCGCCATCGAACCCGCGGTAAGTTACCAAAGTGGCGTAATTCAAGTGCAAGCAGATATTCCTAATTTAGATCATAAGTTACGCTCAGGCATGTTTGCTAAAGCTAATATTATTTTGCCAACACTTACCGAACAAATTTCTATTCCAGAAACGGCTGTTAACTATACATTATATGGTCAAACGGTTTATCTTATCTCTGAAAAAACAACGAAAGACGGTGACGTATATAAAGAAGCAAATCAAAAAATTGTCACCCTCGGTAAAAGTAAAGATGGCGACATTCACGTATTATCTGGACTGAAAGCGGGAGATATTATCGTGACCAGTGGACAGGTTCGTTTAAGTAATGGTGTACGAGTAAAAATTATCGAGTCAGACATCCTTAATAAACCTGCTGAAATTCCAGCACTGTAGGGCCCATTATGAAATTTACAGATATATTTATAAAACGCCCTGTCTTAGCGATATCATTAAGTCTTCTCATTGTATTATTAGGCTTACAAGCTCTCGGGAAAATGCAAATACGTGAATACCCGAAGATGACAAATACCGTAATAACCATCAGTACTAGTTATTACGGCGCCAATGCCGATCTGATCCAAGGTTTTATTACTCAGCCTATTGAGCAAGCAATTGCGCAGGCTGACAATATCGACTTTATCACCTCACAAAGTTATCTGGGCAAATCAGCTATCTCTGTGTTTATGAATCTGAATACCGATCCTAGTGGTGCCGTTGCTGATATTCTCGCTAAGGTGAATAGTGTTCGATCACAACTTCCCAGTGAGGCGGAAGATCCAACCATTGACCTCAGTACGGGATCAAGTACCTCCGTTATTTACATATCATTTTCTAGTAAACAGTTAAATTCAAGCCAAATTACTGATTACCTTGAGCGTGTTATCAAGCCACAGCTATTCAGTATTAATGGTGTTGCTAAGGTTAACTTATACGGTGGTACCGCCTTTGCAATGCGTATCTGGATTGACCCTGAACGTATGGCGGGTTTTAATTTAACCACCTCTGATGTTGTCTCTATTTTACAAGCAAATAATATCCAATCAGCAACAGGACAGGCCAATAGTTATTACACCTTGTTTAATGCCAATACTAAAACTCAGGTTTCTACCACGACTGAATTAGAAAACTTGATTATTGCCACGCGAGAAGAAGGTAAAACAATCCGTTTGCAAGATATTGCTCGCGTTTCATTAGAAAAAAGTCATGATATCTACCGCGCAATGGCAAATGGCAATGATGCTGTTGTTGTTGCTATCGATGCATCCCCTAGCGCTAACCCACTCGATATTACAGAGGGTGTGCGCGCCATGTTGCCAGAGTTACAAAAAAACATCCCCAGCTCCATAGAAATGAAAGTGCTCTATGACTCGACTGTCGCGATTGAGGAATCTATTGCAGAGGTTGTTAAAACGATTGTTGAAGCAGGCTTGATTGTATTGGTCGTGATGATTCTGTTTCTGGGTTCATGGCGCTCTGTTATTATTCCTATCGTTACTATCCCATTGTCTTTAATAGGTGTCTTAGGGGTGATGCAAATGTTTGGCTTCTCCCTCAATTTAATGACCCTGTTAGCGATGGTACTGGCCATTGGTTTAGTGGTTGATGATGCGATTGTGGTGGTAGAAAATGTTGACCGCCATATTAAAGCGGGTGAAACCCCATTTCGAGCTGCCATTATTGGTACCCGTGAAATTGCAGGGCCAGTTATCTCCATGACCATAACCTTAGCGGCTGTTTATGCGCCAATCGCCTTAATGGGTGGTATTACTGGCTCACTGTTTACGGAATTTGCCTTAACGCTCGCTGGGGCTGTCTTTGTATCGGGCTTTATTGCACTAACCCTATCACCCATGATGTGTAGTTTAATGCTAAAAAGTAATCACCAGCAAAATCGTTTTGAAAAAGCGGTAGATGCTACATTAACAAGCATCACCAATCGCTATTCGCTTATACTTGATAAAATGATGCTCCGTCGCCCAGCCGTTATTGTATTTGCATTATTAGTCTTTGCCTCATTACCTCTTCTGTTTAAGTTTATTCCTTCAGAGCTTGCGCCTACGGAAGATAAAGGCGCCTTAATGATGTTTGCTAAAGCACCTTCTAATGCCAACTTAGATTACATTGAAAATAGCATGAAAGAGATTACCAGTATGCTAGCAAAGCAACCTACTGTGCAAAGTACCTTAGCAATGACAGGTGTGCCGAGTGCCAATCAAGCCTTTGGTATGGCTATCATGAAGCCATGGAGTCAGCGTGATATTAATCCTCAGCAGCTAGCCAAGCAGGTAAAATCTGACTTTGAGAGTATAGCGTCAATTGCGACGACTGCTTTCCAATTGCCTGAGTTACCGGGTTCATCAGGGGGCTTACCGGTACAATTTGTGATCACAACCTCAAACCCTTTTGAGAGCCTAGTTGAGATTGCCAGTGACGTATTAGCAGCCACGCAAGCCAACCCTAACTTTGTTTATTCTGAGCTTAATTTAGCTTTTGATTCCGCAACCATGAATATCAGTATCGATAGAGATAAAGCTGGTGCTTATGGCGTCACCATGCAGGATATTGCCATCACCTTAGGCACACTGTTAAGTGATGGCTACCTGAACCGTATTTCCCTTGATGGACGTAGTTATGAAGTCATTGCCCAAGTTGAGCGTAAATATCGCTTATCACCCGATCAATTAGGCGCGTTTTTTGTGCAAGCCCAAAATGGTGATATGTTACCACTAAGCGAGTTGATCGATATTAACATCATTGCCGAGCCTCGTTCATTACCTCACTTTAACCAACTTAATAGTGCCACGATTGGCGCAGTATTAGCCCCCGGGTTTGCTATGGGTGATGCGGTTACCTTTTTTGAAGAACTGGCAACCACCAAATTGCCACAAGGTTATCGTCATAATTACCTCGGTGAAGCGCGTCAATTTGTTACCGAAGGTAGTGCGTTATACATGACCTTTCTATTAGCGGTATTGATTATCTTTTTGGTCTTAGCAAGTCAATTTGAAAGTATCCGTGATCCACTGGTGATCCTAATGACCGTGCCACTCGCTATTAGTGGCGCATTGGTCGCACTAGCTTGGGGAGCGGCAACAATGAATATTTATACCCAAGTGGGTCTGATCACGCTGGTTGGGTTGATAACCAAACACGGTATTTTAATCGCTGAGGTCGCCAAAGAGGAGCAATTGCATAATGGCTTAAATCGTATGGACGCCGTTAAAAAAGCCGCTACTGTACGTTTACGTCCAATATTAATGACCACAGCAGCGATGGTTTCTGGGCTTCTTCCATTACTCTTCGCTACAGGTGCGGGTGCTGTTAGTCGTTTTGGTATCGGGATTGTAATTGTTGCTGGCTTGTCAATTGGCACATTATTTACACTATTCATCTTACCCGTAATTTATTCATTTATCGCAAGTTCACATCAAAAGCGTAAAGAGTTTGATGAAACACTCGCCTTACATATACACAAACATAAAGCAGACTAACAAATAAAGATGTAGGTTAATCATTTAGCCTACATCTTTACCCTGCTTCTTACCATAGCATTAATCGTTACCCCCGATTTACGGATAGTTAAAAAAATGCACGGTTAACACCGTGCACTTTTTATTTTAACTCTTTTTATATATCGGTATATTCTGAAAAATTAGAGAAATGACATCAACTCTTGATCAAGTTGCATTAAGGTTTTAGGATCCGCCATCATCGTTTTTGCTAGAGATTTTGTTTTAGGTAACATACGTTCAAAATAAAACTCAGCTGTTTTAATTTTTGCACGATAAAAGTCACGGTTCTCAACATCACCCGCCAGTTTTTCATAAGCCGATTGAGCCATTTGAGCCCAAAAGTAAGCCATAACGACATAACCAGAAAACATTAAGAAATCTACTGATGCAGAGCCTATAATATCCTTGTTCGATTTGGCTTTAAGCCCTAAACGTACTGAGTACTGTTGCCAATTTGCAATAGACTTACTGAGCGGCCAAATGAATCGATTCATTTTACGTTTATGAGGATTACTTGAAATTAAACTTTTATTTTTACAGAAAGTAAGTACTTCTTTACAGAAGTCATTTAATGGCTTTCCATGCGTCATTAATATCTTTCGTCCTAATAAATCTAACGCTTGTATTCCTGTCGTTCCCTCATAAAGCGTAGAGATTCTTGCATCGCGTACAATTTGCTCCATGCCCCACTCTTTTATGTAACCATGACCGCCAAATATTTGTAAACCATGATTAGCACTTTCGGTGCCAAGCTCCGTTAGAAAAGCTTTTAATATAGGGGTTATGAAACCTAAACGATCGTCCGCTGCTTTACGTTCTTCTTCTGACTTAGCAACAGAAATATTATCAAGAATTTTGGCCGTATAATAGATCATTGCCCTACCGCCTTCAGAAATAGCTTTCTGAGTCATCAGCATTTTACGCACATCAGGATGAACAATAATGGGGTCAGCAACTTTATCAGGATGTTTTTTCCCCGTTAAAGAACGCATAGATAAACGTTCTTTGGCATAAATCAAAGAGTTTTGAAAAGCAAGTTCAGAAGAACAAACTCCTTGTAGTGCTGTACCAATTCTTGCTGTATTCATAAAGGTGAACATACATTCTAAACCTTTATTTTCAGGGCCAATAAGTGTTCCTACGGCATTATCAAAATTAAGTACTGCCGTTGAAGACGCTTTAATACCCATTTTCTCTTCTATAGAGCCACAGGTCACATTGTTGCTATCTCCGAGCACCCCATCTTGTGTCGCTTTAATTTTTGGTACAATAAAGAGAGAAATACCACGAGTACCCTTGGGGGCATCAGGTAGTCTAGCAAGCACAATATGAATAATATTATCTGTTAGATCATGTTCACCCGCCGAAATAAATATTTTAGTGCCACTGAGGTTATATGTGCCATCGCCATTTGGCTCTGCTTTTGTTTTGACTTGGCCTAAATCAGTACCACATTGTGGCTCAGTTAAACACATAGTACCTGTCCAAGTACCTTCAATTAAACGAGATAAATAGAGTTCTTTTTGTTTTTTGTTTCCATGAGCAATAATGGTATTCATTGCACCATGACTGAGACCAGGGTACATGGCCCAAGACCAGTTAGCTGTGCCGGTCATTTCGGATTGAATCATACCTAATGAAGGAGGTAAGCCTTGACCACCATGCTCTACCGCGTGTGATAATGACGACCAGCCACCATCAATATACTGTTGGTATGCTTCTTTAAAGCCTTTTGGTGTTATCACCTTGCCATTATCAAACTTACAGCCTTCTTTATCGCCACTTTGGTATAAAGGCAGTAATTCGTTTTCACAAAATTTAGCACATTCTTGAAGAATTGCATCCACTAAATCAGGGCTAGCCTCTTCAAATTCCTTATGCTTTTTGTAATGATCGTAATAATTAAAAACATCTTCAATCAAAAATTTAATATCTGCTATTGGTGCTTTATAACTTAACATTGCTACTTCCTCAATTTTAGTATTCTATTTATAATTATAGTTATGCCGCTAGATTAAAGCACTGGTCGTACCACTAATTCAAGTTTTTTTTAATTTTTACTGAAAGAAATAAAAATTATCAAAGCCGTAAATACAAGCCTGTTCCGTAATTTGTAGTACGAATAAACAATTTTATTTAATTTTTGATCTTGTTGTGCGCAGGGAAAATAATTCAGAGCAACGATGAGATGGCGTATTTTAACCCGCAAAAATAAATAACAATTTAAGACCATTCTTCTCAATATAAAATTAAAAAAACAAGAATAATCATAAAGAAGGCTCACCTTGCTAAGTGACAATTCGAGAGGTAATTACAGGTAAAAAAGTCTAGCTTATTAAAGACAAAACTTAAGCTATAATGAAAGGGAATAATACCATTTATAGCCACTCCATTAATTAGGTGATCTACTTTAACCATAGGTAAAATGATCGCATAGTTAGTGGGATTGCTATTACATTACGCTTATGATTTGTTGTGTATAGAGGAATTAGTTTAGGGTACAGAGGATCAATCGTCAAATAATAAGCCGCTATTGGGATTGAGATGAGCGCAGGAATGCAGGTCATATTCTAAATGCAAAGCGGTCAATAACGGAGTGAGATTGGTATGAGTCTACTTTTTTAGTTATTAAAGTTAACTCATTGATGGAGTGTACTGAACTCGAACCCTAGATTTGACAGGCGGTTATCTAATTCAACTGAACAAGCACTCGCTCCACTGTATTTAGAAATGAGCACTGTATTCAGAATATTTTATATATATGTTGGCGGAGTGGACGGGACTCGAACCCGCGACCCCCGGCGTGACAGGCCGGTATTCTAACCAACTGAACTACCACTCCAGTTTGCTTTATATATTCAACATTTGATTTAACAGAATCTATCCACCAATCCATTTAAAAGAAGATTGGCGGAGTGGACGGGACTCGAACCCGCGACCCCCGGCGTGACAGGCCGGTATTCTAACCAACTGAACTACCACTCCAATTATGTATAACCTAAGTTTACATTAATTGTATTCAGTTAAATCAACAACACTTTTCAGCGCATCTTTGTTGAGGCGCTGATAATACGGAGTTGCTATTGCAGAGTCAACAGTCAAAAACAAAAAAACAGTTTTATTGTGGGTTATATTTATTAAGTGCTTACTTTGCGCGCAACTCCCGCTTACTTTACCATCCTTTACATCAATTGAAGTAAGTTCCAACTCATTCAAATTTAGCCACTCGTGTTTTCATTTGGCTCTATTGTAGCTAATTGTTGTCTATACTTATAAATAAGTCTAGCTTATTGAAGGTAATAGCAATGAGTACAAAACTATTTGTAGGTAAGCTTAACCAGATAACTAAAGCACTTTTCTCCATGACACCGGCGCAAAAGGAGATAGTTCATCAGTCAATTCAAGCATTAGGTACTGAAATGAGTGCGGATGAGCTTATCCAGCCGCTTTTCGATGCGCTATCCCAATGTCCGCACTGCTATTCTAGCCATTAAAAAAAGGGGAGAAGTCGGGTTCAATACAACGGTATCGTTGTAAATTAAGAGATGGGTTAACGGAAAAATGAAAGAAGTAGCAACAAAGTATTTATCAAATTATCTTGCTTGGTTTAGGGAAAGTAACGCAAAGCTCAATAAACAGGGAATATTAATCGCTGCCTATGGGTGACAACAGTCTTCTACAACAGAGCCAAATAAAATGAGTCAGTCATTGCTTTTAAGCTCACAGAGTTATTTTTGATGTAACTAAGTCATAAATATTACATATAATACTTCTTCATGAGCTAGCCCCCTGATAGAATGTTGCCAATTATATGACCCCAATTTTTTTATGGAAAAGTTAACATGCGTACCAGTCAATATTTACTGTCTACCCTAAAAGAAACACCGGCAAGTGCAGAAGTGATCAGTCATCAATTGATGTTACGGGCAGGTCTTGTTCGTAATTTAGCCTCTGGCTTATATACTTGGCTACCAACAGGTTTACGCGTATTGAAAAAAGTTGAAACTATTGTCCGTGAAGAAATCCAACGTGCTGGTGGTAATGAAATATTGATGCCAATGGTACAGCCTGCTGACTTATGGGAAGAATCAGGCAGACTCGCTGATTATGGTCCAGAGCTATTACGTTTAAACGATCGCCACAAACGCCCCTTTGTTTTAGGGCCAACCCATGAAGAAGTTATCACCAAATTAGTCGCTAACGAACTTAATAGTTACAAGCAATTACCGTTAACTTTATTTCAAATACAGACTAAATTTCGTGATGAAATACGTCCTCGTTTTGGCGTAATGCGTGGTCGTGAATTCTTAATGAAAGATGCTTATTCTTTTCATTTAACCGACGAGTGTTTAGACAAAACTTACCAAATAATGTTTGATGCTTATTGCCGTATATTTGAACGTCTCGAATTGAATTTTCGACCAGTGCTGGCAGATACGGGTGCCATTGGTGGTGAAAAATCACATGAATTTCATGTGTTGGCTGATTCAGGCGAAGATGATATTGCTTTTAGTGATGCCAGTGATTTTGCGGCCAATATAGAGAAAGCAGAAGCATTAGCACCAAAGGGTGAACGTGCTGAGCCTACACAAGCGCTAACAAAGATAGCTACACCCAACGTTTGCAGTATTAATGAACTGGTAGAACACCTTAATGTTAATATAAAAAATACCGTTAAAACATTATTAGTGCTTGGCACTAATGAAAAAGGTGAGCAAGAAAAGTTAATCGCGTTAGTCTTACGTGGCGATCATCAACTTAATGAAATTAAAGCTGAGCACCTACCGCAAGTTGCTACACCATTAACCTTGGCTAATGAAGAGCAGATTTTAGCTACCGCTCATTGTAATGCTGGTTCAATAGGGCCTGTGGGCTTAAGCATTGAAGTGATTGTTGACCGCAGTGCTGCGCACTTAAGTGATTTTGTCTGTGGCGCTAATGAAAATGACGCGCATTTAATCGGTGTTAACTGGCAACGTGACTTCGGCGAAATAAAGATACATGATATTCGAAATATCGTTGCTGGCGACCCAAGCCCTTGTGGCCAAGGTAATATTGAAATAAAACGTGGCATCGAAGTGGGTCATATCTTCCAACTTGGACGCAAGTATGCACAAGCAATGGGCTGTTCGGTATTAAATGAACAGGGTAAAAACCAAACGTTAACCATGGGGTGTTATGGTATTGGTGTTTCACGTATTGTTGCTGCGGCTATTGAGCAAAATCATGATAAATATGGCATTAAATGGCCGAAAGCCATTGCTCCCTTTCAAGTAGCCATCGTACCAATGAATATGGCAAAGTCAGCACGAGTAAAAGAAACGGCTGAAGCCTTATATGCTGCACTAAACCAAGCGAACATCGAAGTATTGTTTGATGATCGTAAAGAGCGCCCAGGTGTTATGTTTGCTGATCATGAATTAATAGGCACGCCATTACTACTTATCATTGGTGAGCGGAATTTAGATGCTCAGCAAATTGAAGTTAAAAATCGCATTACTGGTGAAAAGTCATTAATTAATATTGATGACGTGATGTCATTGTTCACTGAGTAATATCATCTCAAGTAAATAACTTACTTAGCTAATCCGTTTATTTGACCAATGAGTACCTGTTGTTCTATAGCAGATACTTTATGTCGGTACTGGTATCAAAGGGGCTTTGCCCCTTTTTTGTTGCAAAAAATTAAATGTTTTCACTATTATTCTTTTATACCCGTTACTAATCAAGACGCATATTTCAGAGTGCACTATGAATGGTTACGGGTATATACATGCTTTTTATCACTAAGAATAAACAAGTTGTATAAAATAAGGTGAAATAAAACTTTCAAAACAATCAATTATTGGCAACAATAACAAATCTATTTTCTAGCCCTTATACTTAAGAAGTTACCCTCTCATGAAAGTTATTACCAAGTCATCTAAATTACAAAATGTTTGCTATGAAATAAGAGGACAAATAGCGGCAGAGGCAAAGCGTCTTGAAGATGAAGGTCATAAAGTACTCAAGTTGAATATTGGTAACCCTGCTCCTTTTGGCTTTGAAGCCCCTGATGATATTTTAAAAGATGTTATTCATAACTTACCTCGCTCACAAGGTTATACCGATTCTAAAGGCATTTATTCGGCACGTATTGCTGTTATGCAGTATTTTCAACAACAAGGTATTAAAGGTGTCAGTATCGAGGATATCTTTATAGGAAACGGTGTCAGTGAGCTTATTGTCATGGCAATGCAAGCACTGCTGGATAATGGCGATGAAGTACTCATTCCTGCGCCAGATTATCCATTATGGACTGCAGCTGTCTCTCTTTCGGGCGGTACACCGGTACATTATCACTGCGATGATGAAAACTCTTGGTATCCAAACCTTGAAGATATGGAAGAAAAAATAAGCAAAAAAACCAAAGCTATTGTTTTAATCAACCCAAATAATCCCACAGGTGCTGTTTATCCAGAAGACGTTTTACAGGGGATTATTGCCTTAGCGCGTAAATATGACTTAATCATCTATAGTGACGAAATTTACGATAAAATTTTATATGATCAAGCTAAGCATATTCCAATCGCGAGTTTGGCTAACGATGTGTTAATAATGACCATGGGCGGATTATCTAAAAATTATCGCATTGCCGGTTTTAGAGCCGGTTGGATGGTGATATCAGGGCCGAAGGCTAATGCCAAAGATTACCTAGAAGGCATAACTATGCTCTGTTCAATGCGACTTTGTGCCAATGTGCCCAGTCAGCATGCCATTCAAACAGCGCTCGGTGGTTATCAAAGTATTAATGAACTCATTAAAGGAGATGGGCGTTTATTAAAACAGCGCAATACCGCTGTGAAAATGATTAACGATATTGATGGCTTATCTTGTCATCCTGCGATGGGAGCTTTGTACCTTTTTGTCAAAGTAGACAATAAAAAGTTTTGTATTTACAACGATGAAAAGATGATCTTAGATTTATTAAAGCAAGAAAAAATATTACTGGTTCATGGTAGTGCTTTTAATATTAAAGAGATAAATTACTTTCGGTTAGTTTTTTTACCTCACGTTGATGAGTTAATCCCAGCACTTGAAAAAATAAAAAGATTTTTTGCTAACTACAAGCAAATTAAAGCAACTAAATAAGCCCCCTTCAAAAAATACTGGAAAAATAATGCAAAGTTCTTTTTTAGCATGGATGTTTCGCATGCCATTAATCAAACGATGGTCATTAATGTTTTGTGTCAAACCAGAAAATATTGCTGAGCACTCACATCAGGTGGCGATTGTTGCGCATTTATTGGCCGTGATTAAAAATAAAAAGTTTAATGGCACAATCAACGCCGATAAAATATCGACCATTGCTATGTACCATGAAGCCAGTGAAACACGTTATGGTGATATTGTAAATCCAACAAAATATGCGAATAAAGAAATCGCCAGAGAATTTAAGAAGATTGAATTATTAGCAGAAAAAGAGTGTTTAGCCTCTCTTCCCGAGGAACTTCAAGAGTTATTTAGTGACATTATTGTGCAGGACAATGTCACAAAAGAATACAAAACCATCGTAAAAGCCGCTGATATAATTGTTGCCTACATTAAAGCCCTTGATGAGATCAATCATAAAAACCCCGAGTTTGATCATGTAGAACAACGCTTAGCAATAAAGTTAGCACGATTAAAGGAAACTATGCCAGAGGTTAACTACTTTATTGATACCTTTATGGCTTCCTGCCTATCGACCGTGGATAAGCTATCAACAAATTGAGCATATTTATAGTCAGGATCTTAAACTCTGACTTGCGAGAACATTAACAAAAATTTGGGCTATGTTATAATTAAGTGTAAGTAACTAAAAATTCAGTGTTGTGTTACTTTCATTCTTACCCAAAGTGGATAATCCATTGTCGGCGCGACAAAAATCATCCGCCCAGGTTTGTACCTGTTTTACTTCTACCGAACTGAGTTCCAGTCCTTTTGCAATCTGAGCCGCTGGCACTTGGCTCTGAGCACTTCATACCCGCCTGTGTCAGGATTGTTGTCGCTTGTTACTACACTTATAAATAAGTCTAACTTATTGAAGATAATAGCAATGAATACAAAACTTTGAGTTAACTAATTTAGGGCGATGTTGTAGTTAATTATAAGCAGCAACTAAACAACCACTATCTAAAGACGGGGAATTAAACCAATACTTGCGAACGAACAAACATAAAAAGTCGCTTGGCTATTCCAGAAAGCTTGCCGATCTCCAATATCATTCATAACTTACCTGAAGATAAAAATTTTATAAATTATAATATAATTTACCACTCTCCTATGGGGCGCTCACCTGCCACGAGTAAAACTTGATCTAGATCAAGTTCCCCCTAAAGATGTTGCGCTAGATCAAGTTTTGTCATAACAGAAAGATTACAATAATAATCAAATAATAATAATAATCATCAAATAATCAAATAATCAAATAATTGGGAATATACATCATGAAAAAAACATTACTTACAACAGCATTGTTATCCAGCCTTTCTACTATTGCTTTAGCTAACCAAGCTGGTGACATATTAATTCGTGGCGGTGCGACAATGGTTGCACCGGATAGTGGTAAATCAGTTGTTTTACTTAATGGTAACGATTCAGGGTTAACATTGTCTGTTGATGATAATACTCAGCTAGGTTTAAACATTGTCTACTTTTATGATAGTAACTGGGCTATTGAGTTATTAGCAGCAACCCCCTTTGATCATGACATTAAAGTGCATGATAATGGAGAAACCTTACTTGCTGATACAAAACACTTACCACCAACGCTTAGTGCTCTGTATTATTTTAATACAAATAGTGCTTTTAAACCTTATGTAGGACTAGGTATCAATTACACAATATTCTTTGATAATAGCTTTACTAGCACATACTCTAGTGCCGGCTTTAGTGATTTAGAGCTTGATAACTCTTTTGGTTATGCGGTTCAAATTGGCGCAGATTATGAAATTGATACAAATTGGTCAGTCAATGTATCTGCGCGCTACATTGATATTTCTACTGATGCTAGTTTTACTGTAGGCAGCGCTGATGGTCATTCATCTGTTGATATAAACCCTATGGTTTACTCTGTCATGCTTGGTTATAAATTCTAAAAAGCAAGGGCTTAACTAAAACAATAAAGCAGTAACTTATAAAAGAGTTATTGCTTTTTATTTTCTTAAAATCATAAATCGGTCAGTTTGTAACTACACTCTCTGTGGATAACAAAGCTCAGAGATCACTATCGTCTTTTCGGTAAGCCATAACTCAGTCTCTTGCTCACTTTATCCATCAGCCCTTTTCTATCAAACAGCTTCATTTAAATAATTTCATTAAATTACATGCCTATGCATGTTAAATTATTATTCACTTTGGCGGTTCAATAAGGAACGGGTGAACAGTTTCGTTAAAGTTAGTGTTTATTTCCCTTACTTTAAATGAGATTTATTTCTATTTAGCTTTATAATAATTTAAATATTTGCTAAATTTAGTGGCAAGGTTTCATTGGGAATAACTGGTTTGAATACAAAAAAAGCGCTAAAAAAATTGAAGAAGAAAGCATCAAAAGTGAGCAAGCACTCTGTCTCTCAGCTCAGTAAGACTATGATGAATACAGTGAGTATTAATGATGAGTTAAAGCATGAAATTAAGCAGCTATCTCAGCAGGCTTTATCATCTGCGATCTCAGAGTTAAGCACACCACTCACGCCATTATTGTCTTGGTTTAATGGAGGTACAAACTCGATTGAAATTTATTCCGCAAAACGAAAACAGGCAACGCCGTCGATACCAGTGAACAATCAATACAATGTTAAAACTCAATTAGCTCAATTTCCACTTAAATCCCCACCCTGCAAGAGTTGTCCAGCACGAGAAAATGGATTGTGTAAATGTGCCATGAAAAAACTGGCGAGTTAAATGATATAAAGACGGGACTTAGCCTAAAGGAGTGCTAGGCAGTTTAACTATAGTGGGTGAAACACAACAGAAAACTCCAGCGAATACCGCTCGATGTAGTTGTTCTCAATAAGAACTTAGCTCGATGAAAGACAAAATAAATTAGCTATCTATACTTTCACTTAAAAATAAGTTGAAGTTGTTTTCTCTTATAAGCTAATAATAGCTCGGCTTAATAAGGGGCCTACCAAACGTTTCAGTGCCATCATAGTCATCCCTTTCGCTAAAGTTTTTGTTCCGTTCACCACGGCATTTTCGATGAAGGAGGCTTTGGTCGTGTCCTTTGTCCAACCATGACTATCAAGCAATTCAAGCAGCTCCTCACAATCGAGTTCAACGTCATCAAAACATAATGCCACAGAGCCTGCGTAGCGCTTATGCTTCACATGGGTAATTGCATCAATCTGAGTCAGTTGTTCAATCAGATCTGAAACCTGTCGGGGATTTTGACGAATGAAATCTGAACGGACACGTAAACGTTGAGCTGTTTTATGGATATAAGTATTCATAATTACTACTACCTCAAGTATTGTATGATAATCATTTGCATTATCAATACTAGCATTTATATTTGATTCTGATCAAATATAAATGAGAAATATTGTTTCTTTTGTTTGTAAAATATGATTTTAATTGTTTTGCGGTATACTCCCAAGATGAATGAAAATATTGAAACTGTACTTAAACTTAGACGTTGGGTTAGCATAGCTCATCATATTCCAGGCAGGATCAGGCTAAAATATAAGCTGGGTATTCTTGCTCATTTTATAAAATTCAGCCGCAAAGAAATGGAGCAAACTGTCCAGAAAATACCCGCACTAAAGCATTATAAATTAAACACTGTTACGGGTAGTTTAGTGATTGAATACGATGTAGACCAAATTAAGCCTCAACAAATCGAGGCACTTTTTTCAGAGTCTGAGCATGAAGCAAAGCAAGCCTATTACGCGCTTAGTAACAGCTTAGACATAGATGGGGCTAATTTATGAGCAAAAATCACCACGAGCAGGGTTATCCTCCCTACTCTCAATCTGCTGACCCGACGGAGGGTGAGCAACAAGGGCCTCCCGGATATTATAGTTATCCACCTCAGATGGTGCATCCCTATTATTATCCTCATCAACCAATGCCACATGGCCATCCTCAGAGTATGCCACCACAGCATATGGCGCCACCACCTGGTTATGGTTTTCCACCACCGGGCTATGGCTTTCCGCCACCACACATGATGCATCAATATCAGGGTGAATCAGGACATAACCATGGCGACGCTAGACAACAAGAACAGAATCCAGCAGAAAATGACCCTCTACTTGAACAAGCTCAAGCTATGCTTGAAGGTGCGTTAGGAGATGAGGCCGGTATATTTAAAGAACTATTAGGAACAATTGGTATGAACGATAAAGAATTTTGGAAAGGCGCCATAGTCGGTGCAGCAGCAGCTCTTATCTTAAGTAATGACAATGTTCGTAAAGGACTGATGGGAGCCCTTTCAGGCGCAGGTAACATGCTAAAAACCGGTAGTGAATCGGTAAAAGAGGCCGCGGTAAAAACGGCTTCTAATATGCAACAAAATGTCTCTACAGGTGGTGAGATCTTTCAGGAAACCTATGCCGCAGGCAAGGAAGGTTTTAAAGAGTCTGTTGAACGTCATCAGCAATTGCCTGAAGTTGAGGCCTCCGAAGCATCAGACAGTGATTTAAGTATCTCTGATAAAGCAGCTACCGATACAAGCGTTACTGAGAAAAGTAATGAGTAACGCAACAGATAAGGTTAGTCCAGCGAGTAGAGCCATGCTCGTTGGCGCTATCATTGGTGGTACGGCCTCCGTGGCAAGCCAGTGGAAGGGAAGACAAACGGGAGAGATTGAAACCAACCAGTTGATTTGCAATGTCACCAAAGATTCTCTTAAAGCGGGTCTAGTGAGCGGCAGTGTGACCTATGTCGCAGGAAAGATGGCAGGCAGGCCCTTATTGTCTATGTTGACTCTATTGAGTGCGGGTGCCGCCAGCTTATATATGATGGAACACTACAGGGAAAATAAAGAGCATGAATAAGCCCCCCCCCTATAACGGCAACCCCTACTTTGGCAATCCATATTATTACCCAACAGTAGGTTACCCTCATAACAACCCGAGCAATGGTGGACAGCCTCTGCAAGCAGAAGCTCCAGCAAATTATAAAAGTCAAAATAGTAAAACACACTTTGCCATGGGGATCGCTGCAGGCGCTGCAATTGCCTACCTGCTAACGAATAAAAAGTTTCAGCAGAGTGTCAGTGCTACCGGAGGGAAAGCATGGTCAGCGGTTCGAGGTGAAGTTGAAGAGCTAAAGGAGCGTTTGGAAGATACACAAGCCGAGCTTGAATATTACCGAAACCTACACAAAGGTGAAAATTAATGGGGCTTAAAATTAAGCACCAATTTCCGGGCCGAATACGGTTTAGATTTTCTGCCCTAAAACAACACCCAGACCTCGGTAAGTGGATTAAACAAAGTCTATTGGCCATTCAGGGTATCAAAGAGATCCGTGTCAATGAGCCCGCCTGCTCTATCGTCATTTATTATGATACCCAGTTGCTCGACAGTCAAACGCTCGCAAGCCGCATAGAAGCACTGGATCTTGAAAAGGGTGAGCCAGATGATAGCGAGCACCAATTTACTCGAGGTGACATTGCATTAAATGCGATAGGAACACTATCAGCTGCAATGCTACCCAAAAAATGGGGTGCGATCACCACCGCCACCCTAATAGCTCCGACACTTGCAGAAGGTATCAATAACTTAAAAAACAAACAGGTAACGGTTGAAGTGCTCGACGCCATCGCCGTCGGACTCTCGGCATGGCGAGGTGACTACAGCACAGCCATGTTAACTCAGAGCTTGATCAGTTTTGGGGAGTATATGGAGCAGCGTACCAGTCATAGCAGTGATCAACTGTTAGCTGAACTCATGCGTCCACCAGAAACATTGGTCTGGAAAATTACGGCATCTGAAAAAGTAAAGTGTCACTCTTCAACCCTTATTCAAGGCGATTTGATTGAGTTAATGCCCGGTGATGCCATCCCAATTGATGGCACAATAAGCTCAGGAACTGCGTTGATAAATCAATCGACATTGACGGGAGAAAGCGTACCCGTTCGACGAGAACAGGGCGCAGTAGTCTACTCTGGCACCAGTATCCATGAAGGAAGTATTAAAGTTCATGTCGATAAAATAGGCAGCGAAGCGACAACGGCAAAAATTGCCGAGCTTATCTATGATTCTCTCAGTTCGAAGAGTGATATACAGCAAGTTACCCAAGAAATGGCCGATAGGCGAGTAAAAATAACCTTGGGGATCGGTGCGGCAGTTTTTGCCTTGACGCAAGATATCAACCGATTAGCGGCTGTTTTTCTAGTCGATTACTCTTGTGCTCTAAAACTCAGTACCCCCGTGACCTTCAAATCTATCATGTATCGAGCTGCTAAGAATGGCATTTTGCTCAAAGGGGGCAGTGCCATCGAGAAGCTAGCAAAAGTTGATACCTGTATATTCGATAAAACGGGCACGCTTACCTATGGCGATATGGAGGTGACCGATGTCATTCCATTAACCGACTCAAATACTGCTCGGGATCTACTCGCCATAGCCGCCTCGGTACAAGAGCACAGTAACCACCCCTTATCACAAGCTATCGTTAACGCGGCTCAACATAATGAATTGCCACATATCGCCCACGGTGAAGTGGAATATGTGATTGCTCATGGACTGCGTAGCACACTCGACGAGCACTGCCTTATGATGGGAAGTCGGCATTTTCTAGAGGCACATGAAGCTGTCTCCTTCTCCTCTTATGAGAAAGAGATCCAAAGGCTTGAGAGTAAGGGTCGTCATCTCATTTTTATCTCACACCAAAAAAAGCTTATTGGCGTGATTGGACTCAGGGATCATCTGCGCGATGATGTTGTTGAAACCCTGCAAATGCTACGTGACTTGGGTATTAAAGAACTGATCATGATCTCAGGTGATAGTAAGTCTAAAGCGCATATGCTTGGAGATGAGCTTAAGTTAGATAAAGTATTTGCTGAAGCCACTCCCGAGAGCAAATCGGAGATTATTGATTCGCTCAAACGTTCAGGACGCACCGTGATGTTTGTCGGTGATGGCGTTAATGATGCACCGGCCTTAACCAAAGCGGATGTTGGCATCGCCATGTGCAAGGGTACAGAGCTTGCTCGGCAGTCTGCTGATGTTGTATTACTCAAAGATCAGCTCATTGGCGTTGCCGAGGCACGACAGCTAGCACAGATCGCCATGAAGCTAATAAACAGCAACATAAAACTGGCGGAATACATCAACAGTGGCATTATGCTGGCAGCGGCGTTAGGTAAACTTAACCCTGCTGCGAGTGCACTGCTACATAACGGGACAACGATTGCGATATTAGCGCGCTCTCTTGCTGCTAAGAATGGCTAATATGCCTGTTACCAATCAAAGTGCAGAGTTTCTCAGTGGGAATTAAAATGACTTTAGGCAAGGTAAATTATTGAAGCATAGTCACGCTATGGTTTGATTATTTAACCGAGTATAAAGTTCACTTTAAACCCATCGAAGAAGCGCTTGAGCAAGGCTAGACGCACTTGATCAGACGTTTTTACATTAAAACAATTAATGACCCGCTAAAAATATAGCGTATGTAAAACATTCTAGACACCGCTGTATGAATGGCTTTATGGCGAATATGCTATCCTGACCTATCGCTTATTATCTGAAGAAAAATAAACCCTCATGACAATTATCAGCTAAAGAATTAGTCGTTGCTCTACCCAAGTTGAGATAAATTAGGGGATTAATTATTGCTGTTGGTATAATACGCGGTTGGCGGAGTGGACGGTATTTATTCTGAGGTTATTGCTGTGAAGAACGCTTGTTGTCAATAAAACTTAAACAACTGGCTACTCTTTAAATAAGTAGGTTTTTATTCTAATAGAGATTTTAATGCTAAAAATATAACGGTTAACACACTGTTGGCGGAGTGGACGGGACTCGAACCCGCGACCCCCGGCGTGACAGGCCGGTATTCTAACCAACTGAACTACCACTCCACTGAGTGTGTAACAGTTTGTCTCTTTTCGTCCGTAGACGCTGGCGTGACAG
>JBAHZV010000037.1:0-5213 GCA_037132845.1 Psychromonas sp. | reverse complement strand
ATAAGTTGGCGGAGTGGACGGGACTCGAACCCGCGACCCCCGGCGTGACAGGCCGGTATTCTAACCAACTGAACTACCACTCCAGCTTGTTATATAAATATTCAACATTTGATTTAACAGAATCTACCCACTAATCATCTATTAAAGAAGATTGGCGGAGTGGACGGGACTCGAACCCGCGACCCCCGGCGTGACAGGCCGGTATTCTAACCAACTGAACTACCACTCCAATTATGTTAAACCTAGGCTTAAATTAATTGTGTTCAGTTAAATCAACAACACGTTTCGGTGCTTCTTTGTTGAGGCGCTGATAATACGGAGTTGCTATTGCGGAGTCAACAGTCAAAAACAAAAAAACAGTATTATTGTTGGTTATGTTTATTAAGTGCTTATTTTGCACGCAACTGCCGCTTATTTACCATCCTTTATGTCAATGGAGGTTGGCTGCAACTCATCCATATTAAGTTCACCCATGATCGGCCCTTCAATTTGCTGTTTTTTTCTTTTTCTGCGTCTTAGCATAAAAAAGATGATGGCAACAATTAATAATAACAAATTAGCAAAAATGGCAATGAGCACCCATAAATTACTAAAAAGAGAAGAGGAAGTTGTCTCCTCAATTATTTGTTCTGTATCTGCTATTTGTTGTAATTGTGTGGCAACAGCTTCACTTTTGTTAATTTCCGGCATCTTAAATGGTTTGATCAATTCAAATATTGCATCTGGAAGTTGCAGTTCTATTTCTCTTCCCGTTAGTGTTGTTGCGTAAGCTTTACCGGAAAAAGTGTACACTTGGTATGGGAGTTTGTAAGTACGAACCATTTCATTTCTGTCTGGTATGCGATCTCTGTTGTGTATTATTATTTGGCTAAGCACTTCATCTTCAGCATTTTTAATCACTCCTTGAATGCTTACTGAGTTTGTTTCTATTTCATCACTATCCATCGCAAAAGAAATTGTAACTTCATCCTTTAGTGATGTTATTGAGTAGTTAATGGGAGAGGGGAACACAACCGCATCTTTATTGACATTACGAATAAAAACATCATTTTTAGTGCCAATGCTAAGTAGGTAACGTCCTGGGTGAAGGTCAACAAAAAGGCGAGTGGTTAACTCTCCATCGAAGGCCAGTTGATCATAATGTCTGCCATCATCTTGGTACAGCGCCATTTTTGTCTTGGCATCTCCGATGAGAGATATTGATAACTGAGCGTTGTGCAGGTAAGACATTTTTTTTAATAATTTATTGCCCTCATAAAGTGTTGCATGGGTGGTAATATATTCCTGTGCATACAGTTTTAACGGTAACTTGTTAACCTCTAAACGTACTTTACTGATAATTTTAATACGGTTTTCACCGTCTAGTTTTGCGATTGCTTGCCAGGGTCCTGCCATCGGGTTTTGTACGGTGACAATTGTTTCTCCTCTAGTCGTTACCCAAGCGATGTTACTCGAATGTTGTTGCTGATGAATTTTGTGACCATCGGGTTGTACCAATATCACTCGTTGAGGGGCGTTACTGTGATTAAAGATAAATGTTATTTGATCTATTTCTGGATCAATTCGAAAGCGATTATCTAATAAAGGAATATCATTGGGGGCATAGATGGTGTGTCCAATAGAAGATAATGAAAACAATAAACAAAATGAAATAAATAAGTGTTTTATTAAGACTGCCACAGGTTGTCCTTTATTAGTTTTAAGCGTTCTGTATGTGCCGTTTGTTCTGCTTCTGTTGCCTTGATAATCGAGAGTGTCGCGGTTAATTGTCTCGGCTGTTTTCCCGTTTGTATTTCTCCACTATCATTATTTGATAGGTTGAGCTTTGCTTGGCCACCACTCATTAACAGGTAAACATCTGCCAAAATTTCAGCATCGAGAAGTGCACCATGTAAAATACGATGTTTGGTATTGATACCATAACGATCCGATAAGGCATCAAGATTGTTTCGTTTGCCAGGAAACCTCTTTTTAGCCATGACTAAAGTATCGGTCACGGTTGAGATATCTTCAGTGGGTTGGGTCTTTTTATTTAAAAAACGAAACTCCTGATCCATAAAACCAATATCAAAGGGGGCATTATGAATAACTAAGTCTGCACCTCTAATAAAATCGATAAACTCATCGGCAATTTTGTCAAAGGAGGGTTTGTCCTGTAAAAACTCATCAGTAATACCATGAACGTTAATGGCTTCAGGATCAACGAATTGACCTGGGTTTACATAGACATGAAAATGACGGCCTGTTAAACGACGGTTAATCACTTCCACACAGCCGATCTCAATAATACGGTGGCCGAGATAAATAGTACCGTCTTTATTCATACCCGTTGTTTCAGTATCTAAAACAACCTGTCTTATCTCTTTACTTGTATTCATCATGGTCTCTATTTATAGTCTAGTTAAATGTCATGACTCAAAATAACGCTACTCACGCAGTTTCTTTCGATAAAAAGATTTGTACTTAGTTTATCAAACATTGCTCGAAATCTGTTTTGTGTGTTTATTTCGTAGCAAACTTTCTGCATTTTACGGTGCGGTGCCGTGACATAAAATATAAGTTTAACAAAATGTACGCAATGTTATGAGGTTACAATGAAAAAAATAGAAATTTATACGGATGGATCATGTTTAGGCAATCCGGGTCCTGGTGGATATGGAGCCGTCATGATTTTTAATAAACACCGTAAAGAATTATCGGAAGGATATAAGCATACCACAAATAACCGCATGGAAATGCTCGCATGTATCAAAGGGTTAGAGCAATTAAATGAACCTTGTTGCGTGGATTTAACCACTGATAGCCAATATGTTCGTCAGGGGATCACGCAGTGGATTCATAACTGGAAAAAGCGTGGTTGGAAAACAGCCGCTAAAGCGCCGGTAAAAAATGTTGACCTGTGGAAGGCATTAGATGTGGCTCAAGAGAAGCATAATGTCACATGGCATTGGGTGAAAGGACATTCTGGCCACCCTGAAAATGAACGTTGTGATGATCTTGCTAGAGAAGCCGCTGAAAGTAAACCGGTATTAGAAGATGTCGGTTATGACGGTTAATTAACCCGTATAGCATTTCTGCCTTTTTTTGATCTACTCCACAAAACTCATGTCTTTTTAGGCGCTATTGATTATTCTGTCTGGTTGCAATGGGTTGGTTTCTGACAATGTGCTTGCTAAATTTAAAGGGCGATTTTATGGGCGTCATTGGAATGCTTTGTTTTTTTGCGACAATAAAATAGGTGCTGCAAAAATAGGGCAGAAAGCGTTCCGCAATTTTTTCTAGCCAATTTGAAAACTTATTATTCAGTTCACTCGATAGAAAATCAAAATGTTGTTTTTGCTGTATTTCAAAGCCCAGTAAGTGTAACCAGTCTAATACTCGGTTTGGTAAGAACAGACGTGCTGTCTGAGCATTTTTAGGTGTTAATAGTGAACGCAAGCCAAACAGACTAATGGGGTTGTAACCACTAATAATTAACATGCCATCGAGTGTCAATACGCGATCTATTTCACGTAATAATTGATGGGGATCGCTCGAAAAATCGAGTTCATGGGCTAAAATACAAAGGTCAACCGAAGAGTCTTGCACTGGTAATAGGTGCAAATCAGCAAACAAACCAATATCATCTCCACTTGGTGCGCAGTTTATCTGGTGACTAATCGGTGATTTAGTACTATTTAATTGGCTACTTAATCTTCCTAGTTTTAATAGGTGGTAACCAAAACAGCGCGGGATGACTTGATCTACTCGTTGTTGCGTCTGTTGTAATAAACATTGTCCGTGTGGAAGTTGTGACCATGATTCAACGGGCGTTAATACTCGTGATGTTTTAGCTATTTTCATATTGATACCTGTGTTGGATTTTGAAGTATCATAAGTAGGTTCACTTATTTAGAGAGTTATTATGGTTCATGTATTAACAATTCCATCTTTTAATGATAACTATATTTGGCTTATCAAAGATAGTCAAAGCCAGCATTGCATTGTTGTCGACCCGGGTGATGCAAGCCCGGTTCTTGAGATTATTAAATCACAAGCGTTAATTTTAGATGCTATCCTTTTAACTCATAAACATTATGACCATATTGATGGTGTTACCACCTTGTTATCTACGCTCGGTGAAAATATTAATGTTTATAGTAAAAACAACCTTTTTCCAGAATCCATCTTAGTCGCTGAAGGGCAAAGCATTCACTGTTTTGAAAGTCGTTTTGCGCTGACTGTGATGGAGGTACCAGGGCACACTTTAGATCATATCGTATTCTACAATGAAGACATGCTTTTTTCGGGTGATACGCTCTTCTCAGGCGGATGTGGACGTGTTTTTGAAGGGAGCCATGTGCAAATGTTTGATGCTCTCTCACGTTTAGCAATGTTGCCAGAACAGACCCAAGTTTATTGTGCCCATGAATATACAGTCAGTAATTTAAAATTTGCTTACGCGGTTGAACCTAAAAACCAAGATTTATTAAGTTATATTCAATATGTCGCTAAAAAACGCCAGCAGGGACTGGCGACTATTCCCACTAATATTGGTCTTGAAAAACGTATTAATCCTTTTCTTCGCTGTCAACAAAATGTACTGATTGATCACTTGCAGCATAAATTAGCGAGGCCACTTATGGCTGGCTTTGAAACCTTTAGCGCACTACGAACTTACAAAGATAATTTTTAAAGAAGAATTTTTTATTTTTTTTTGTTAGAATATACGACTTATTTTTTATAGAGTGCTTTTTATGAAGTTGTTTTGCTCCTTTTTGTTGTTGTTTTTTATTGTTGCTTGTCAAACGACAGCGCCTGTTGATCAGGTTAATCAAAAGATGACCGGATCTGTTGAGCCCGCTAGCGAAATGGTAAAGCTTGTAAAAAGCGATGAAGCTTTAACGCCTCTTATTAAAGATAAAAGCACTGAAATAAAAAACAATGTTAAATATAACAATATCTGGCTTAAATTGGCAGATGGATTTGAATTTGAGGTCCCTGAAAATAGCCGTATAGCGGAGCAGCGTGACTATTTTTTACGTCATCCTAATTATCTTAAAGAAGTTTCAAAACGAGCAGAGCCTTTTTTATATCTTATTGTTGAACAGATAGAAGCTAAAAACCTCCCCCTTGAGCTTGCTTTGTTGCCAGTGGTCGAAAGTACGTTTGACCCTTTTGCATATTCACCTGCAAGTGCTTCTGGTTTATGGCAGTTTATGCCACTCACGGGA
>JBAHZV010000106.1:0-6283 GCA_037132845.1 Psychromonas sp. | reverse complement strand
TCACCTCAGAACATGGTCATGCTTTTATTGAAATTTGTTTTAATCAATAAAGTAATTCAAATGAGCTTACTACTCTATGAGTAAGCTTATTTAAATGTAGTTATTCTGAATGTACTGCAAATCAAGGTAAATCCCCCCACCCGTAATACTGTTTGTTTAAAATGAAGTAAAACCCTCTGTACAAAAACAATCTATACGCAGGAAAACCATAGATGCTAGAAACATTTCGTTTATTTTCCATCTGCACAGATTTACAGCTTCATAAACACGAATTTTAGGCAAAAAAAACCTCCGAATAGAAATAATCTATACGGAGGAAAACTAAGGAAGAAACTATAAAATTAACTAGCTCACAGTATTAGTCCACGCACATAAGAAAAAGTTCATTATTAATTTAAAAATTAATTTTTAATCTGATTAATGTGCTTCATCCCAGTTATCACCGATGCCCGCTTCAGCAATAAGTGGTACATCCAACTGAGCGGCATTTTCCATAATCTCTTGAATTTCTTGTGTATAAGCCTCTGCACAGGACGCTTTAATACTAAATACTAATTCATCATGTACTTGCATTAACAGCTGTATGTTACCTTGTGGTTGTTTGTTTACCCATGCAGCCACATCAATCATCGCTTTTTTAATTATATCAGCAGCGGTGCCTTGCATTGGCGCATTAATCGCGGCACGCTCCGCCGCTTTTTTAAGCATACCATTACGTGCATTGATATTAGGTAATTGTAAACGACGCCCTAAAATAGTTTCAACATAACCCTGCTCTTTTGCCACTGAACGAGTATCTTCCATATAGGTTAATACACCTGGGTAGCGGTTAAAATAACTCTCCATGTACTGCTGTGCATCGTGACGGCCAATATTTAACTGCTTAGCAAGTCCAAAAGCGCTCATCCCATAGATAAGCCCAAAATTGATTGCCTTCGCATTACGACGTTGCTCAATCGTTACGTCATCCATCTCAACGGAAAACACTTCGGCGGCTGTCGCTTTATGGATGTCAACACCTTGTGAAAAAGCATCTAAGAGGCCTTTATCTTGTGATAAATGCGCCATAATACGTAGCTCAATTTGACTATAATCAACAGCAACTATTTTATAACCCCTTGGCGCGATGAACGCTTGGCGAATGCGACGTCCTTCGGCACTTCTAATGGGAATATTTTGCAAGTTTGGATCGCTTGATGATAAACGCCCAGTGACGGTTACCGCTTGATGATAAGAAGTGTGTACACGTCCAGTTTTTTCATTAACCATTTTGGGTAGCTTATCGGTATAGGTCGATTTAAGTTTACTTAAACCACGATGCTCAATAATAAGTTTTGGTAACGGATAAGTTTGCGCTAGCTCAACTAATACTTCTTCCGCCGTTGAAGGCGCGCCTTTTGGTGTTTTCTTTAAAATAGGCAGATTTAATTCTTCAAAAAGAATTGTTTGTAATTGTTTTGGTGAGCTTAAATTAAAGGGTTTACCCGCTTCTTGGTGAGCTAATTGTTCAATTTCTAATAAGCGTTTACCTATTTCAGTGCCCTGCGCCAGTAACAGCTCACTATCAATTTCAACGCCACCACGCTCGACATCGGAAAGCACGCTTAACAAAGGTAACTCTATCTCATTAAATAATGTCAGTAGCGCTTCTGATTCTTTAAGACGGCGATATAACTCAAGATGCAAACGCAGTGTGATATCCGCATCTTCAGCGGCATATGGAGTGGCTTCTTTAATGCTAATTTGATTAAAAGTCAGCTGTTTTTTACCTTTACCTGCGATCTCTTCAAAAGAGATGCATTGATGCTCAAGGTACTTAGCAGCAAGGGTATCCATATCATGTTTGCCAGTACTATCAACAATGTAAGACTCAAGCATCGTATCAAATGCAATACCTTTTAATTTAATACCATGGTTAAGTAATACACTACGATCATATTTAAGGTTCTGACCTACTTTTTTATGTGCTGCATTTTCTAATAACGGTTTTAATTTCGCTAACGTCTCACCGAAATCGAGTTGCTTCGGTGCACCAAGATAATCATGTGCAAGTGGTAGGTATACAGCTTCAATGACAGGTGCTTCATCGCTATCAACATTCGTTTGAATCGCAAAGGAAAGGCCGACTATCTGCGCTTGCATATAATCTAAGCTAGTTGTCTCAGTATCAAAAGCAAATAACTCACACGCTTCAAGCTTGTTCATTAGCTGTGTTAATTGTCCTTGGGTATAAATAGTTTTATAGGCACTTCTGTCCACCAGTATTTTATTAACAGGTACAACTGCAGAGGATGTTGAATTTCCACCTTGAACGGGTCCATCTACTATTTTCCCTCCATCAAGTAGAGCCGATAACCAACGTCTAAACTCTAGTTTTCCAAATAGTTTAACTAACTCATCACTGTCTTGCTCGCCGTGCTTAAAGTCGTCATAACCAACCTCTAATTCAACATCAAGCTTAATGGTTGCAAGTGAATATGAAAGACGTGCCATGTCTTCGTTATCAGCCATCTTTTGTGAGATAGTTTTACTACCACGAAAGCCAAGTGGCGCTAATTTATCTAGGTTTTCATAAATAGCATCCATTGAGCCGATGCCTTGTAACATAGCTAACGCTGTTTTTTCACCAACACCTGGTACACCAGGAATATTATCCGCTGTATCACCCATCAAAGCGAGATAGTCGATGATCAATTCAGGTGGTATACCAAATTTATCATTGACACCTTGTACATCAAGGACAGTATCAGTCATAGTATTAATGAGTAACGTATGCTCATCCACCAGCTGTGCCATATCTTTATCACCGGTGCTAATCAGGGTTTTAATGCCTTTTTCACTGGCTTTTTTAGACAAGGTACCAATAACATCATCTGCTTCAACGCCATCAACGATTAAAATAGGCAAACCCATCGCTTTAATAACCGCATGTAGTGGTTCGATTTGGATACGCAGATCATCAGGCATACTAGGACGATTCGCTTTGTATTCACTATACATATCATCACGAAAGGTTTTACCCTTAGCATCAAATACCACCACAATATGCGTTGGATTAAACTGACGCATTAAGCTTTTGAGCATATTAACAACACCATACACAGCGCCAGTCGCTTCGCCGGCTGAATTAGTGAGGTGTGGAGGAGAGAAAAATGCACGATATAGATAGGAAGAACCATCAACAAGTACAAAAGGATTTTCAGGAATCGTCGCCATCGGCTTATTACCCAGTTAGTAGAAATAGGCGCTGATTATACCCGTTATCATTCAAGGTTCAAAATTCAGTGAACAATGAGAAAAATAATGAGAGAGTAAACTCATTTGAATAAAGACAATCAGCATTCAAGATTCGAATTAAATAAACATTTTATTGAGAAGTAGCTGAATAGTAGGAATAAAAAGCCCCGTTTAAACAATAAGCAGAGCCGTGAACGATGAAACTCAGCATTCGTTATTTCGCACTTTATTGCTTTTATAGGGCGTAGGTAAACCTTTTATTTTTTAACTATCGTTTTGAAATAGCCTAGTATTTATGCGGATAACGTAAGTGGCTATTCACTTCTCATAGAGAGTAACTCTGTGGATAACTCTGTTAGTAGTTTCTTATAAAATTCACCCTGTCACAAAAAAACCATATTGAACCTTTAATATCAGCAAGATACAGCAGAAATGTGACAATTTACCCTGTTCTATAAAAAAACAAAATGTGCATAACAAAAAGAGAAGTGCTTTAATTTTAAGCCTTTTTATTGCTTTATACTGTTCTCTACGGGGTTTGCATACATTTTTAAAACGGTTTCTTGTAATTCAGGCGCTATCGATTGAAGTCTTTTCTCAAACGCGTCTTTATCTGCATCACTGATATCCTCAAGCCCTTGCTTGGCGGCAATGTAATTGGAAGGGTGCAAAAAGTAATTATGATAAATCTGCTCATCAATTGCGCTGGCAACTTGCTCTGCATTTTCAAAATCCCCATCGAGAGCTTTGCCAAAAGTAACATGAACATGACCTTTTTGGCCGACTATTCCACGCACAATACTTTCGATATCTTCATACTGTGATTTTTTGTACTCACCTGTTTTTTCTTTATCATAGAGCTCTTTTGCTTTGTATTTATCACCCGCATCAAATTCATATGAGACAGCAACAGGGACGATATTAAGCTGTTTAATATAATCATTAAATGGGATTTTTTTCTTTTTACCATTAATATAAAACATTTTGATAATAGCAGGTTCAGTTTTATCAAAACCATCCTTGGCACGCCCTTCGCGTTGAGCAATCCAAATACTGCTATCACTTTGTAATGAACTAAAAATGTAATCTGAAAGGTGTAAGAGTGCCTTCATCATCTCACGAGGTCCCGTTAGTGCTCTTTTGACAATAAAACTTTTATTCATACGCATTAAATCAGCGATAAAAGGCTTACTAAGTAGATTGTCACCAATGGCAATACGTACCGTGTTAAAATTAGAAGAAAAAAGAGCCCAATTTACAAAGGCAGGATCCATGGCAATATCACGGTGGTTAGAAACAAATAGATAGTTTTTATGCGCCTCTAAATTTTCAAGCCCAGAATAAGTAAATTGCGTGGTGGTGGTGTCGATCATATGAACCATATAAACACCCACCACTTTTTGCATCTCAACGATACTGCTTATTGATCCCCATTTAAATAAGAAATAACGGCGTAAAAGAGGCTTTAATAAAAAACCTATAAATTTTGAAATTTTAGCAAACCGGAAGCTAAGAATGGCATTAATAAACTCATCACTATTAATAACACGTTGGATCGCAGGTTGGATCTCATCATCATTATAAGGGCGAATATCACTGAATTTATCCGATAAAGTTGGCATTTTTGTCTTCTCTGTAAAATGGAGAGCGCATTTTACCTGTTTTATATCTAATTACCAAGCAGGTTTGAAACGGAATAATTCTTCGTTAACTAAATTTTTATAAACATCTCGCTCGATATGTGATTCTTTTATATATTTTTCCAACCACTCTTCTTTGAAGAGACGGGATGAACGAAGTTGATCATACTTTGCAAAGCGTACCGCTTTAAATAATATTTGTCCAAGCCTGCTCCGCTCCCTGTAAGGTGTTATTTCAATTTCCTCTCTTAAAGCATTAATTAAATGCGGGAATGATTTGGAAAATAATTTTTCTGAAAGAGAAAGACTTAATTTTAGATTGGATTGTGAAAGCAATAATGCTTTCAAAGAAGCAGGATCAGTATCAATATTATAGAAAAATTTATGCTGAGATTTATCACCCTTTTCTTGCGCTTTCTCAAGACAGTTATTACGCACAACTTCAAAAGAACTTAAATACTGCTGGTAACTGGCAACATAAGCAAAGTTAATCATCGTCGATAATAACATTCCCTCATAGGGGCGACGGTAATTATCCGCGATCATCAATGCCGTGCAAGTTTGACCAAGGGTTAGACCATAACGCCACAGCTTTTTAGCAAACTGCGTATTATGTCGACTATAAGCACTAATTCGATACTTAAATAAAATGGCCGGCACTAAATAACGTAACACGTCAGTGCCGATTAACCCCACTGCGCTTTGGATATCACGAACATGCCGCGGAGAGCGATCAAGCTCGTTCATAAATTTTTCACTATCCACTAAAGCAAGTAAATGTTTTTTGATACCAATATTTTGTTCTAATAATGCAGCTAATATGGAATAGCGAGGCTCACCTCCTATCAAAGTACGTAGCAACTCAAGCGTACTGTCATGCAACTGTAATTGCTCAAAAATAACCGTATCACTATCCTCTAGTCTTACATTAATTGCTTTCAGTAATGATTGTTGAAAATAACGGGTTAACAGCGCATTGCGTTTATCATTCAAGCGTTTATCTTCTTTTTCACGTATTACACGCTTTTTTTCAACATCTAACAGGATACGGTGATGCCGGCCGTTCGGAATGAGTATTAATTCTGATTGTATTTCTAATGCGGTGTCATTAAAATCAATTTCAGAGAGGCCATCATTATATTTATCCTCTTGAGATATTCCCTTTTTACCCACTAAAAAGTGTAAAAAAAGTTTATCAACGGACTCTATTAGTGGGATCACAGGAAGTTCAATTAGTTTTGTGTTCATTAATGCGTCTTATTTCTTTTAAATGAATGCAAATGCATCCCCATAGATATGTTGTACAGAGGCATTTTGTTTTATAAAATCCTCACGCGCGACTTTAGACATTTCAAAACGCCCAACCACATAGATATCAAAACAATTAAGATCGGCAAAGTCTTTTA
>JBAHZV010000049.1:0-15782 GCA_037132845.1 Psychromonas sp. | reverse complement strand
ATTGGCTATTTTTCTGATAATCTGAACCTTTTTGATGGTGTTGATGGCACTGCAACAGGTGAGATCATTTCAGATCTTGTCTCTGATCAAGTGGTAGAAATGTTGCTCATCTTTTTCCAGCAGCAAACACACCTTGACCATAAAATACGTTTAAAAGTGATCGCGGAAGGGGATCAGCTAGTCGAAGACATTGAACAAATATTGGGGCGGTTTTGGAATAAACCTGCAACGGTGGGGCAAAGTGAATTTATCAAAGAGTATTTTTTACTACTGAAAAATAGTTTAGATTGTGAAGCTTCAGCTGTTCATCGTTAATGACTCATTCTGACCGATTTCTGATATAAGGACAGAATGAATAAAAGGGCTTAATCATTACTTGGTTAAGCTAAGGTATGAAACAGATGCACCACTTCAAGTAATTGATCTTCTCGCTCAAAACGGCTTTCCATCACTTGCCCTAACTCAGAGAGATCCTTATCAAAATCGAGCAGAGCTTGATCACTGGCATTTTCTGCATATTTATCATTAAAATTTAGTGCGGTATCGGTTGTTTTCGTGATACGAGAATAAAGCTCTTGTGCTATTTTTAAATTCTCTTCTCCATCGAGTTTACACTGCGCAATTATCTGCTCATAAACTTCAAAATGACCCGCAGAGGCATAATCGAGGAGAACTTGGCAGAACTTAGTGATTTTTTTTTGCTCGGGTAAGCTATGCTCTTCTGACTGATAAGGGGGTAGGCCTGCTAATTGGCAATATAAGACCACGCACTCTTGGCGCGCCTCAAGCCAATTGTCGATAACGGATAATGTACCACCCCATTCATTTTTTGCTTGTTCTAACTTAGTCAGCATTATACCTTCCTTTAATATTTTTTTTATTGAAGTTTAACATTAAAACTAAAGAATATTGCACTTATCGTCAAGTTGAATTTGAGTTTAGCGCTTATATTAATGTATAACTGTGAACTCCTTAAGGATTTATGAAGGGTTACAATATATGCATAAAAATTGTTGGTGGTTTATTGTTGCACAAGGACAAATACTATTGCAACCACAAGGTCATTTAGTTCCTTATGGTAATTTGTTAGATCTCCCGTTAACGGAAGCATTAGTGGCTGGGAAAATAAAGATAGGAGAGTATCAATCAAGTCCTTGTTATCTTGTTAACCTTGATACTACCGTGGATATGGGGTTCGGTGAATACCGAGCATTACGCACGCTGCTTGGCGCTGTCAATGATCGCTTATTTGATATGGCAGGACGTGCGTTTCAGATTGCTCATTTTTATGAAACACATCAATTTTGCGGACAATGTGGCCACAAAATGAAAAGGATTGACTGGGAAATTGCAATGAAATGTGACCATTGTGAGCATCGCTGTTACCCACGTGTTTCCCCTTGCATGATTGTTGCCGTGCGGAGGGAAAATAAAATTTTGCTTGCTTTACACCGTCGTCATCAAAAAAACAATCTCAACATATTTACTACTTTAGCTGGTTTTACTGAAGCAGGTGAAACGCTGGAGTCTTGTATAGAACGGGAAGTGTTTGAAGAAGTGGGGCTGAAAGTGAAAAACATTGAGTACATTGCTAGTCAGCCGTGGCCCTTTCCACACTCTTTAATGATGGGGTATATTGCTGAGTATCAAGCAGGTACCATAAAAATTGATCCGCGGGAGTTATATAGCGCAGCTTGGTATGATATTGATCAACTTCCCAATTTACCTATTGAAGGCACATTAGCCAGAAAATTAATTAATTGTCAGATTAAAAAGTGCCGATAAAAATGTTAGCATTGTGGCCGCATAAATTTTAAAACGCAACAGGGTAGAGCATGACAGAACTAAAAAACGATCGGTATATTCGCGCATTATTAAAGCAACCAGTTGATAAAACACCGGTATGGATGATGCGCCAAGCAGGGCGCTATCTACCTGAATACAAAGCGACACGTGCACAAGCGGGTGACTTTATGTCATTGTGCCGTAATGCTGACCTCGCCTGTGAGGTTACTTTACAACCATTACGTCGCTTTGATCTTGACGCCGCCATTCTCTTTTCTGATATTTTAACTATTCCTGATGCAATGGGGCTCGGGCTGTACTTTTCAGAGGGTGAAGGCCCAAAATTTGAACGTCCTATTAGCTGTCAAAAAGATGTTGATAACTTAATAATGCCGGATCCTGAAGGCGAGTTACAGTATGTAATGAATGCCGTGCGTACGATTCGTCGCGAATTAAAAGGTCAAGTGCCACTGATTGGGTTTTCTGGTAGCCCATGGACATTAGCAACCTATATGGTTGAAGGCAGTAGCTCAAAAGCATTTACCAAAATTAAAAAAATGGGCTTTGCTTCACCACAAGTTTTACATGCTTTATTAGATAAATTAGCTGATTCTGTTATCAGTTACTTAAATGCACAAATTGAAGCTGGTGCACAATCGGTGATGGTCTTTGATACGTGGGGCGGGGTGTTATCACCACGTGACTACAATGATTTTTCATTACAATATATGCATAAAATTGTTGACGGTCTTCACCGTTCATACGCCGGGCAAAAAATCCCTGTGACACTTTTCACTAAAAATGGGGGGCAGTGGCTGGAACAAATTGCCGCTACCGGTTGTGATGGAATAGGTCTGGATTGGACTATTGATATGGCGACTGCAAAAGCGCGTGTTGGAACGCGTGTTGCACTTCAGGGTAATATGGATCCTTCTATGCTTTATGCTTCACCCGCGCGTATTCAACAAGAGGTTGCCACCATTCTTAAAAGTTTTGGCAGTGGCACCGGGCATGTCTTTAATTTAGGTCACGGTATCCATCTTGATGTGCCACCTGAACATGCCAAGGTCTTTGTTGATGCCGTGCATGAATTAAGTGTGCCTTACCATCAGTAACTATTGATTTCTTCTTCCCCTTTTTTAGTTTCTTAAGGCCATGTTTTTACATGGCTTTTTAATGTATCAAGCGTTATGAATAGTGTTTTTTATGCGCTTGTGACGTACCGCAAATATCCACAAGTTGTCACGTTGATGTTTTGCACGAGCATGTACGCTTTATTTAATTGCAAGTATTGCAGTGTTCGGCGCTCTCTGCCTGCTTTATTAAATGTCTTCATTTTAAAATAAATAGCTCAAATTACCCTCGTTTTCGGGTAGAATACTCGACTTAGCTGTACAAGGGTAAAAATAGCTTACTTCGAGCTATGACTGATGACTAATTTAACGAGGAATGAGTAACAAAATGGAAACTAGCCGACCGATTAAAAGAGCACTACTGAGTGTTTCTGACAAAGCAGGTATTGTTGAATTTGCACGTGAATTAGCAGAGAAAGGTGTTGAAATCCTTTCTACAGGTGGTACTTGTAAACTACTTGCTGATAATGGTATCAAGGTAACTGAAGTCTCAGACTACACAGGTTTTCCTGAAATGATGGATGGACGTGTTAAAACGCTTCACCCTAAAATTCACGGTGGCATTCTTGCTCGTCGTGGTATTGATGAACAGGTAATGTCTGAAAATGGCATTCAGGCCATTGATATGGTTGTTGTTAATCTTTACCCATTTGCAGCAACGGTTGCCAACCCAAACTGTTCACTTGAAGATGCGATTGAAAATATTGATATCGGTGGCCCAACAATGGTGCGTGCAGCCGCTAAAAATCATAAAGATGTGGCGATTGTTGTCAATGCAAGTGACTACGCGCGCATCTTAAAAGAGATGAACGAAAATCAAGGCAGTCTGCTTTACAAAACGCGTTTCGATTTAGCCATTGCCGCTTATGAGCACACCGCACAATATGACGGTATGATTGCTAATTACTTCGGCACGAAAGTCGTGAGCTATGGCGAAAATAAAGAAGGTGATGAAGCTTCTCAATTCCCACGTACATTCAACATGCAATTCCAGAAGAAGCAAGATATGCGTTACGGTGAAAACTCACACCAAGCGGCTGCTTTTTATGTTGAAAATAATATCCAAGAAGCTTCTGTTGCAACTGCCACTCAACTGCAAGGTAAAGCACTTTCTTACAATAACATCGCCGATACAGATGCCGCTCTTGAGTGTGTTAAAGAATTCTCAGAGCCCGCTTGTGTGATTGTTAAACATGCAAACCCATGTGGTGTTGCCGTTGCGGGTACTATTTTTGATGCCTATGAAGGTGCTTATAAAACCGATCCTACCTCCGCATTTGGAGGCATCATTGCATTTAATCGCGAGTTAGATGCTGACACTGCTGAAGCGATTGTTTCTCGTCAATTCGTTGAGGTTATTATTGCACCATCGGTCAGTGCAGAAGCAGCCCAAATTGTGGCTGCCAAGAAAAACTTACGTTTACTTGAGTGTGGACAATGGGACACAACAACGACTGAGTTTGATATCAAACGTGTTAACGGTGGTTTATTGGTACAAGACAGAGACCAAGGCATGGTTGGACTTGATGATCTTAAAGTGGTTTCTAAACGTCAGCCAACAGAGCAAGAGTTTGCAGATATGTTGTTTAGTTGGAAAGTGGCTAAATACGTTAAATCAAATGCCATTGTTTACGTTAAAAACAGTGCCACAGTCGGTGTTGGCGCAGGTCAAATGAGCCGTGTTTACAGTGCTAAAATTGCTGGCATTAAAGCTGCTGATGAAAACCTCGTCGTTGAAGGTTCAGTGATGGCCTCGGATGCTTTTTTCCCCTTCCGTGATGGTATTGATGCGGCCGCTGAAGCTGGTATTAGCTGTGTCATTCAACCCGGTGGTTCAATGCGTGATAACGAAGTTATCGAAGCTGCTGATGAACATAACATGGCAATGGTATTCACTGGAATGCGCCACTTCCGCCATTAATTCTTTATCTCTTCGTCTGTAGATTCGACTTCTGCGTCAAAGGCGCTCACTTGCAGTAGCAAGCTCCGCGCCTTTTCCTTGACCTCGAAGCAACAGCCTTTGAGATAACGAATTAACCTTTTTTTAAATTATTATTTAAGAACGGCAGCTAGTCAGCGTTATATGGCGACGATCTGGCTTACCTGAGGAAATAGAATGAACGTATTAATTATTGGTAGTGGTGGTCGTGAACATGCTTTAGCATGGAAAGTGGCACAAAATAAACAGGTCAAAAATATCTTTGTGGCACCTGGTAATGCGGGTAGTGCGCTGGAAGAAAAAGTAAGTAATGTCAATATCGGTGTTGAAGATATCGAGGCACTTGTTGCATTTGCTAAAGAAAATAATGTTGAGCTAACCATTGTTGGTCCAGAAGCACCACTTGTTATTGGGGTGGTGGATGCCTTTCAAGAAGCGGGTCTTGCTTGTTTTGGTCCAACTAAAGGCGCGGCGCAACTTGAAGGCTCTAAAGCCTTCACCAAAGACTTTCTAGCGCGCCACGATATTCCGACTGCTTGGTACCAAAACTTCACAGAAGTTGAGCCAGCACTGGCATACGTGCGTGAAAAAGGTGCGCCAATTGTTATCAAAGCCGATGGTCTTGCTGCCGGCAAAGGTGTGATTGTGGCGATGACGTTAGCAGAAGCGGAAGATGCCATTCAAGATATGCTTGCGGGTAATGCCTTTGGTGAAGCGGGACATCGTGTTGTGATTGAAGAATTCTTAGAGGGTGAAGAAGCTTCATTCATCGTGATGGTTGATGGGAAAAATATTGTCGTCATGGCGACCAGTCAAGATCATAAACGCGTTGGTGATGGTGATAGTGGTCCAAATACAGGTGGCATGGGTGCATACTCGCCTGCGCCAGTCGTTACCCCTGAGATGCATGATCGCATTATGGATCTGGTTATTAAGCCAACGGTTGAAGGCATGGCAAGTGAAGGTAATACTTACACCGGTTTCCTTTATGCAGGTTTAATGATCATGGCTGACGGTACGCCTAAAGTGATTGAATATAACTGTCGTTTTGGCGATCCTGAAACACAACCTATTATGTTACGCATGAAGTCTGATATGGTGACTTTATGTTTAGCGGGTGTCAATGGCGAACTTGAAGGCATGGTTGCAGACTTTGATAAACGCGCTGCCATTGGGGTAGTGTTAGCTGCTGGTGGTTACCCCGCTGATTACAAAAAAGGCTTCGTTATTTCAGGCATTCCTGCTGAATCTGAAGGGCTTAAAGTCTTCCACGGTGGGACAAAAGAAGTGGATGGTCAAGTTGTTACTAGCGGTGGACGTGTTCTTTGTGCCACAGCACTCGGCAATACCGTTACTGAAGCGCAACAGAAGGCCTATCAACTCGTTAAACAGATTAGTTGGGATGGCATGTTCCATCGTAATGATATCGCTTACCGCGCGATTGCTCGCGAAGCTGAGAAGTAAGCGTTTGCTGTTGCTTTGTTGATTATTTATGATTAAAAGCCGATGTTTATTAATATCGGCTTTTTTATGCCTTTTTTATGCCTTTTTTAGGTTAAGTCAGAGCTTGCTTTAACCTGTCATTTTTTAATTTTATCACTGTTTTATTTCTGTTCGTTAAAATCGGGGGCGACGTTATAATAATCCGCGATGACGCAATCGTGCGCCTTGATACCTCTATTTTCTCAGCGAATAACTGATCATTTAATTAAGCGCGACGCTATTACAGCTCAAGCACTAAATCAGAGTTTGCTTTCGTGCAACAGCTCAAGATGTAACCCTGATTAATTTCTTCATTACTTAACGCTTCACTGCTTGTGCTTATGACCTCACCGGATACTTTGCATTTACAGGCACCACAGATACCCGCTTTACATGAGTAAGGAATTTTTATATCTGCGCTGTGTAGTGCATCTAAAAGTGTTTGCTGATCATTGATCATAAACGAACGATTGAGTGCTGGTACAGTGATTTGATGGTTGATATCAGAAACAACGGGTTCACCCGATTTTCCCTCGGGTAGAAAGCTCTCTTTATGAAAATAGTCCATATTAAAGCCACTTGTAGCGACAATGTCTTGTACTGATTCCATATACAAAGACGGCCCACAGATAAAAATAGTTCGTGCTTTATTATTTGGCACTAATTGACTAAATAGGTCGTTATTTAATCGTCCTTGAAAATGTGCTTTATTTTCAGTGTTTTCTAAAATCAGTGTGAGACGAAAATTATCATGTTTTTGATCAAGATGATTTAATAGCGATGCCATGATGACATCCTCGCTGCGACGCGCACTATGGATAAAATGAATAGAGATATCGTGCTGCTTATCAAGAATGTCCTGTGCAATGGACAAACAAGGCGTTATCCCGCTACCTGCACTCATCAGCAGTATGTTTTGGCTGTTGCTATGCGCTTCACGGGTAAATTGACCAGCAGGGGGCATTGCGGGTAAAGCATGACCTGCTTGTAAATTATCAATGAGGTAGTTAGAAATTTTACCGCCCGGTACGCGTTTAATGGCAATGGTTACACTGCTTGTTTTTGCTGGGGATGAGCAGATAGAGTAAGCCCGATATAGTTGCTTATTGTAATAATTAATCTCAAAGGTTAAAAACTGTCCGGCTTGGAAATCAAAAGGGCGTTGATCTAAATGTTCAAATTCAAACGTACTCGCATCACTTGTTTCATCAACTCGTTTAATACAGCGTAGGCGTTCAAATTGGTTATTCGTTGTTGTCATGCGATTCTCTAGTGAAAACAGAAAAATAAAAGAATAGCAAAAAAAAAGGTGAAACCGAAGTTTCACCTTTTTAATATTGAATCTTTTTTAAGGATTAAATATTTACAGATTCTTTAAGTGCTTTACCCGCGACAAAAGCAGGTACGTTGGCCGCTTTAATTTGAATATCAGCACCGGTTTGTGGGTTACGACCGATACGTGCCGCGCGGTGATTTACCTTGAAAGTACCAAAACCAATTAGCTGCACTGGTTCGCCGTCTTTTAGGCTATCAGTGATGCTTGCAAGAATTTGCTCTAAGGCTGATTTTGCTTGAACTTTAGTTAATTCTGATTTTTCTGAAATTTCTGCAACAAGTTGAGTTTTGTTCATTTATCGATATCCATATGAGTAAAGGGAGAGAGTAATCTAACTTACTGAAATAATGTATTTCAAGTACTAGCGCGAAGTAAAGTCTAATCAAGCTAAAAACATCAAAAATGACTTTTTAATTATTATTAATGTGTTAAAAGTCACATAAAAGCATTGATTTAATCATTTAATGCGATGCCGAGGTTCGTTGTTCCGTATTGTTGAACAAAATTTCGGACTGATTTTATTAGCGCTGGACTGCGTTCATTATCTAATAATTTCAATAATTGAGTTTGAAATTCAAGCTGCTCAATAAAAAGAGGATGTATTTGTAGTGCTTCTTCTTCTAATGCTTCTTCATTTTGCAATTCAATAAAACTAGCAATTGTTGAGAAGCTAATTTGACTTGCATTGAGTGCTTCTTCTTTAGATTTGCTTAAAAAAGAGTTAAAAGTGCAACTTAAAATAACGCAATGATCGATAGCGGGATAAACGCCATAGAAATCATGATCACCAGCATGTGGGATTATTTCATCAAAATGTTCTTGTTGAATATTAAAGTTTATTTTTGCCCCTTTAACCGTCATCTTCTCCCAAAAAAGTTGATTAAGTTTATCAATGTCATCACCTAAATTACTTTCAATGGCATCACAAAAAAGATGGAAGTGCAAAACGCTGTGCTCACTTAGTGCCATGCAAAAAACACTTTGTTGCCAGCTGAGTAAGTTTTTTAATTGTTCGTTAATCGGTAGTGAAAGCATTTTTTTCCTAAAATGAAGTGCACAATAATAAGCATAGAGTGAATCAATAAAAAAGGCTATCTAAGACACTCATTTCAAGTATAAAAAAAGCGACACCGGGTCGCTTTTTTAATCGTTGTTATGAGTTAACCCATGCCGTATTTTTTTAATTTTTTACGCAGTGTGCCACGGTTGATGCCTAACATAGTTGCCGCGCGAGTTTGATTGCCACGGGTATATTGCATAATAATATCTAACATTGGTGCTTCAACTTCTGATAATACCAGTTCGTATAACTCAGTTGTATCTTGACCATTTAGTTGTGCCACATACCCAGATACGGCTTGACGCACGGAATCTCGAAGTGGTTTTTGAGTTATTTGCCCGGTAGCCGGAATACTAGTTGTTGTTGTCAGTGCTTCTTGAGGAATATTTTGTTCAAACATGGCTTTTAACTCTTTAATTATTCAAATAAATTTCTAATGTCTTTAATTGCTCAGTTGGGCAATCAATGGCATTAAATTGTCGTTTAAAGTAACCTAGCTGATCCTGCGCTTTTAAATACCAACCCACATGCTTTCTCGCAATGCGTGTCCCCATCACTTCACCATAAAAACCATGCAAGGCTTGCACATGATTAAGGAGGATAGAGGTTACTTGTTGTTTATCCAAAGGTGCTTGGTATTCACCAGTGGTTAAGTAATGGTTTATTTCATTGAATATCCAAGGCGCACCTTGTGCTCCTCGTCCAATCATAATGGCGTCTGCTCCTGTGTATTCAAGCACGTATTTGGCTTTTTCAACACTGGTAATATCACCATTCGCAATAACAGGTATGGTTACATTTTCTTTAATTTTCTTTATTGTGTCGTACTCAGCTTCGCCGTTATAAAGGCATTGACGAGTGCGACCATGTACTGCAAGTGCTTGGATACCGGCTTGTTGGGCAATTTGCGCTATTTCTAGGCCATTTCTACTCTCAGGATCCCAGCCAGTACGAATTTTCAACGTAACAGGTATCTCCACTGCATCAACCACCGCTTCTAAAATTGCTTGCACAAGTTTAGGGTGTGGCAGAAGCGCTGAGCCTGCTTTTTTCTTATTCACTTTTTTGGCTGGACATCCCATATTGATATCAACAATCTGTGCGCCTTGTTGCACACACAGCTGTGCAGCATTGGCCATTGCGCGTGGCTCAGAGCCTGCAATTTGCACGGAGTGAATACCCGATTCACCATGGTAGTCCATTCTTAATTTAGATTTTTTAGTATTCCATACACGTGGATTAGATGACAACATCTCTGACACTGCAAGTCCAGCACCCTGATTTCTACAAAGCTCGCGAAAGGGACGATCCGTCACGCCCGCCATCGGTGCTAAAATAATATTGTTGTGTAATTGATATTGTCCAATCTGCATATAAAACAGTCAATCTCTCTAACTCAAGGCGCCGTAGTGTACGCATTTTTGCAAATAGAATAAAGGTTAATAATTAACCATTATGCAATTATTTTTCTTGCAAATCCGCCAATATTCAGATTGTTCTCATTTTTAAAGATTTATTGTTGCTCTTTTGAGCGCTTGATCCCCGACAAGCGTGCCCACTCTTCTTTTATTGTTACTTTTTCCATTACAAACCACTGACCATAGGTTTCAATCAGTTCACTGGCTTGTTGTTCCAAAATGCCTGAAAGTGCCAATTTACCCTGTGCTTTGACTAATGCTTCAATATTGCCAGAAAGTTCACGAAGTGGTCCTGCAAGAATATTTGCGACTAATACATCCGCTAAAATCCCGGTTGGTAAATCATCTGGTAAATACAGTTCCAATTGTTCTGATACACCATTGCGCTCTGCATTGTCGCGGCTTGCGGTAATCGCTTGTGGGTCAATATCAATACCAATCACACGCTTTGCACCAAGTTTAAGTGCTGCAATAGCCAGGATGCCTGAGCCACAGCCAAAATCTAAAACAACTTTATTTTGTAAATCTTGACTATCAAGCCAAGCTAAACAAAGTGCGGTAGTCGGATGGGTGCCGGTACCAAAAGCAAGACCAGGATCGAGCATAACGTTGACCGCATTTTCATCTGGTACGGGTTTCCAACTTGGGCATATCCATAAACGTTCACCAAATTTCATTGGGTGGAAGTTGTCCATCCATTCTCGCTCCCAGTCTTTATCTTCCAACTGTTCAATTTTAAAAGCAAAATTTTCTGTTAATAGTGGACTTTTTTTCAGGATCTCGATAATTTTTTGCATATCGGTCTCTGCTTCATAGAGACCAGTAATATCAGTGTCTCCCCAAAGGCGTGTTTCGCCTGGCAGAGGCTCAAAAACAGGCGTATCTTGTGCGTCAGTAAACGTTGCCGAAAGCGCACCATTACTCATCAATAGCTCTCCGATATCTTCGGCATTAGCGAGGGTTGCATTTAATTTAAGTTGTATCCAAGGCATAGTTTAAATCCTATTTGTTGAGTTTTAAGGGAGAATACAGGGGAAGTGAGTAATATTCCAATTTAGAAAAAATGAATGTTAATTATTTTCTTACCACGGAAGAAGCACACAAAGTGGATCGATTAAAATGTATTTTTAATGCCATGGCTTGATAAGTAGTTTGATAAGTAGTTTGAGTATTATGCAGGTGATAACAACGAAACATACGTTACGAGAGGAATAGTGTTTATATTTTTAATACGCCACTGCTTTTTTTAGCTGTCTTTATTGTTGTGAATATTGCCCTACAGGGTATTCGTTCGACAACGCGCCCTGCGTTACAATAATCGAAAAAGGAAGAATAATTACCCCACGTTGCTCCTTGCTCTTGTGTCCGAGCAAGTGACTGACTAAACACCTTGGAGTAACATGGGTCGTTTTTATAGTTACTTCGATTTTATTTGATCACAAACACTTTGAAGTGCAAGTGAGTATCCTTTCTTCCCTAATCCACAAATAACACCCACCGCAATATCAGAAAGGTAGGAGTGATGGCGGAATTTTTCACGTGCATGCACATTGGAGAGGTGAACTTCAATAAAAGGAATGTTAACACCGAGCAATGCATCCCTTATGGCAACACTGGTATGGGTAAATGCTGCTGGGTTAATAATAATAAAATCAATTTTATTAAACGATGCGTGGATTTTCTCTATCAATTCATATTCACGATTACTTTGTAGATGAGACAGTGCAATATTCATGCTTTCTGCTTGCACAGAAAGTTCATCAATAATATCGTTAAGTGTTTGTTTTCCATAAACCTCAGGCTCTCGTTGTCCGAGCAGGTTTAAATTTGGTCCATTTAAAATTAATACATTTATTTTGTTGGGCATAAAAAAGACTCCTAATAGTATTAGGAGTCTATCTGCTTGTTAATTAACTAGCTAGTTTCTCTGTATTTATCGTAGATAAGGCGAGACTAACATCTCACTTGTTTACAATTGAGCATTTTCTTGAATCAATTTTTCAACCACACTTGGATCCGCAAGTGTTGAAGTATCACCTAGCTGATCACTCTCTCCAGTGGCGATTTTACGTAAAATACGGCGCATAATTTTACCTGAACGTGTTTTAGGCAGACCCTCTGCCCAGTGTAAAATATCAGGTGTTGCAATTGCTCCTATTTCTTTGCGTACCCATTGTTTTACTTCAGCGTACAATTCTGGTGAAGGGTACTCGCCTGAATTTAAGGTGACGTAAGCGTAGATCCCTTGCCCTTTAATTTCATGAGGGACACCAACAACGGCTGCTTCTGCAATTTTAGGGTGAGAAACTAATGCACTTTCAATTTCCGCGGTGCCCATACGATGACCAGAAACATTTAATACATCATCAACGCGCCCAGTGATCCAAAAATAACCATCCTCATCACGGCGAGCACCATCACCAGTGCAGTACATGCCTTTAAAGGTCGAGAAGTAAGTTTGTTCAAAACGATCATGGTTATTAAATAAGGTACGCATCTGACCCGGCCAACTATCAAGTATCACTAAGTTTCCTTCCACTGCTCCTTCTAAAATAGCGCCTTCATTATCAACTAAGGCTGGCTGTATACCAAAAAATGGACGTGTTGCAGATCCGGGTTTGAGATCCGTCGCGCCCGGCAGGGGAGTAATTAATATGCCACCGGTCTCTGTTTGCCACCACGTATCAACGACTGGGCAAGCACTATTACCAATTTTTTCGTAATACCATCGCCATGCTTCTGGATTGATAGGTTCGCCGACTGAGCCTAAAAGACGCAGTGATTTGCGCGATGTACCTTTAATGGCATCATCGCCTTTTGCCATTAATGCACGTATCGCGGTGGGGGCGGTATACAGTAGTGTGACGTTATGTTTATCAATCACTTCGCTCATACGCGCTGTTGTTGGGTAATTAGGAATGCCTTCAAAGAGCAGTGTGGTTGCACCATTGGCAAGTGGTCCATAAACAAGGTAACTGTGCCCGGTGATCCAACCTACATCTGCGGTGCACCAATAGATATCACCTGGTTGATAATCAAAAACATATTTGAATGTCATGGTGGCGTAAACAAGGTAACCACCGGTTGTGTGTAAAACGCCTTTTGGTGTCCCTGTTGAGCCAGAGGTGTAAAGTATAAACAGTGGATCTTCTGCATTCATTGCGGTTGGTTCACACAATTCAGATTGTGGTTCTGTAATTGTTTGCCAGTCTACATCGCGGTTATCATGCCAAGTGATATCGCCTCCGGTATTTTTAAAGACGATGACTTTTTCAACACACTGCGTACCCTCTTTTTGCAACGCTTCATCAACATTGGCTTTCAACGGGACAGTGCGCCCTCCACGTCGCCCTTCATCAGCGGTGATCACTATTTTAGATTTGCTATCAATAATACGACCGGCAATGGCTTCTGGAGAAAAACCGCCAAATACAATTGAATGCACTGCACCAATACGTGTACAGGCGAGCATGGCGACGGCCGCTTCAGGTGTCATTGGCATGTATAAACAGACAACATCTCCCTTTTTCACCCCTTGAGATTTTAAGGCATTGGCAAACTTACAGACACGTTTATGCAATTCGTTATAAGTCACTTTTTGATCGTTCCCTGGAGAGTCTCCTTCCCATAACAAGGCGACTTGATCACCTTTAGTTGCAAGGTGTCTGTCGATACAGTTAGCGGAAACATTAAGCTCACCATCCTCAAACCATTTAATATTAATATTACCTAGTTCGTAAGAGCTATTTTTTACTTTGGTATAAGGTTTTATCCAATCTATAATTTTACCTTTTTCACCCCAAAATTTATCCGGATCACTGATAGATTGTGCGTAGTCAACGAGATATTGTTCATTCGTTAATAGGCTTTTTGCAGCAAGCTCTGCTGATACAGGGTAAACGTGATTTTCACTCATTATTAACTCCACATGGTTAAAGGGTAAAACATTTATGAATATCTTAAATATTTAAACAGACAGTCTATGCGACAATAAAAAATATATTGTGAAGTGGCTTGAGCTTGTTACATAAATGTTAATTATTGCTTAATGTAAAATTGTTTTTGGGATCAATATCAATAAAAACAGAAGGCTATATACCCGTAAACAATCAATATAGTTTATTTTATTGCTCGCTAGGCACCCCAATAAGGGCAATATGATGACATTTCAAAGAATTAGCGAGGCTCATCCTCTGTCTGTATTGATAAAACACAAGTATTTAACAAATCCTTATACCAAAGGAATTAATTAAGTGATCAAGTATTACGCAGGAAAAATTATCACTAACAAGACTCACAACGTAGGTAGGGTTAATTTTAACAACTAAGGCTGATCACCTTTTTAGTTATTTTTGGTATTATAACTCAAGTTTCGGGGTTGAAAATTGATAAGTTAATTTATATAACTTTCTGATATAAAAGGAAATCAATGCCTCGCCGTGGTAAAATATTTGTTAACTAGACAAAATAAAAAACCACAGGAGACATCAAATGAATTCTGACATAAAGGCTTTAAATTTACCATCATTAACCGCTGACTTACTGAGTCAAAGCAACCTTAATATCGATAACACTTTCAGTACAACATGGAAGAGCCTTGGTTTTAAGGGCATATTGCGCCAAGCCAAATTTAGCAAGCGATCAGGTACTCCTGTTGAAGATGTTGTATATCTATTGATGCTCTGGGTTTGGCTAAAAGTAGACTCTGTTGCCATGTTTTCAAGAGATTCATTATTAAGCTTTTCAGCCGCGAAAAAAGATGCTCTATATGACCTGCTCAACCGTGAAGATTTAGATTGGCGAAAACTACAATTATTAACAGCAAGGAAAATACTTAAACCCCACAAGAAAAATAAACTAAACGCTTTTGTCATTGATGACTCAGTAAAAACAAGACGTGGTAAAAAAATGCCAGGTGTTTCAAGTCACTTTGATCACTTAACAGGTCGCTGTGTGATGGGGCAGCAAATAGTAACGCTCGGTGTTGCCAATGACGAACAGTTTACGCCCATTGATAACGAAATATTTATTAGCAATCGTAAAGAGCAAGTGCTTGATTATCAATTTAAAGATGGTCGTAGTATTGTGGCAAAGCGTTATCAGCAATCCAAAAACCAAACAAAACCCGATATGGTTTGCGATATGATAGCGAGAGCGATACGTGGTGGCATTCATGCTGATTACTTTTTAGCAGATGCTTGGTTTGCCACTAAACGCATCTTAAAAATGACAATAGAACACTCACTTACCGCCATTGTTAGAATGAAGAAAAGTAAGATGAAATACCGATTAAGTGTGAACGGTAAGATCCACTTGCTTTGTGCTAGAGAGCTATACAAGCAACATGTCAAAGGCAAATGGCAATCTCTTCATAATGTGCCTTATCAAAGTAAATCAGTTGTTGTCGAATTAAATTTAACGAGCTCAGATAAGAGCCCGCTCAATGGGTTTAGGTTAAATTACTTTTTGTTCGCTCTGTAAACGAAACTAATACCAATTCCGATAAATATGTGATCTAATGTAAACTTCAAAAGGAGCTATTATGAATCACGATTTTCCAAAATTAATTTCGTCTACAACTAATGCGAGACTACGCATAAGGCTCTTAGCTATTTCACATTTTACCGAG
>JBAHZV010000146.1:0-13058 GCA_037132845.1 Psychromonas sp. | reverse complement strand
TTAGAAGACTTAATGATGGCCGATATTGATGTCACAGACGTCGAATCTGAAAACGGTAAAATTACTGTTTTTTGTCCACATACTGAATTTTATAATGCTAAAACAGCACTGCATGCAAGCTACCCTGACTTAGAGTTTGATATTGAAGAAATAACATTTGTGCCACAAACAGATACCGATATTGCCCCTGAGCATGTTGAAAAGTTTGAGACGTTTATGGAAATGCTGGAAGATTGTGATGATGTGCAAAACGTTTATCATAATGCCGTATTACCGGATTAAACACCGCGCATAACACCGTTTTGTACGACGCTCATAAACCACATTTTTACGTGGTTTTTCTGCAAATATTTCAATTATCAGTTACTCGCTTAGACACAAAGACCGGTGTAACGTGATAATTTTTTAGTGCTGAGCGGTACGCGTTTTTTCTTGTAATAAGACAAATAAACACTTATAAATTTTTGTTGGGCTGCTTAACCTTCTGTTTTTTAGCTATAAATAACGTATTTGACGACTTGCTAAATTTTGCATCTTGAATGATAACGGATATACTTATACTTCTTCCAATTTTTTAATATTAAGGATCACCTTTGAATCCGTTAAAAAAGCTATTTAGCCGTCAATTCTATCGCTCAGTGCCCTTTTGGTTTCTATTCTTGCTCACGCTTTATAGTGTGATTGGCTTTTTTGTCTTGCCTAAAGTCATCGACAAGACTATCCGTGAGCAAGTAACCGCCAATTTGGGCTGGCAAACAGAGATAAAAAGCGTACAAGTAAACCCTTTTTTATTAACACTGACGATTGAAAAACTGCTGATAAGTGATGCAGAAATTGACAGCATCTCTTTTTCACGTTTCCATGCTGATTTCGAGTTGCGCTCTATTATTGAAGGTGCTTATACCTTTAAAAATATCACCTTATTAGATCCTTCTTTTAATATTATCATTAACAAAGATGGCAGTACCAACATACAACAGGCACTGGCCGCGCACCAAAAACCTGATCCAACCCCTGTAAAAGCAACGCCCTTTGTCATGCCAAAATTACTCTTTGATAATATCGTGATTAAAAATGGGGCACTTAGTGCACATGACCACAGCCAAGCAACATTTATGGAACACAAATTTAATCCAATTAATTTTAATTTAAGGTCTTTTTCTACTTATATTGATAACGGAGGGGATTACCAATTACATGTCTCTCTTGATAATGATCAATCTTTACAGTGGACAGGTAATATCTCTGTTTCACCCATTTCCTCGCAGGGTTCCTTTAATATCAAAGGTATTAAATTAGCGCACTTTTGGCCTTATATTGAGGCACTTTCTCCTTATCAACTGCGCCGTAGCCAAGCTGATTTACAAGCAAATTATTCATTAAGTTATATCGATAACCACTTTCAGTTACAGCTCAATGACGCATTTGTCATGCTCAGAGACATACAGCTTGCAACACATGAGAAAACGAAACCCTTTGTTAATATTGAAAAAATCACTATTGGTCCAACTGACTTTGATCTCACGAAGCAATCCGTCAGCATTAAAAAAGTAGCCATCGACAGTCTTAACCTCGATCTTCTACGCACTAAAAATGGTGAGCTTGAATTATTAACAACATTGGAAACTTTTCTGGCCAAACAACCCAAGACGCAAGTTGCTACGGTTGAAGATACATCCACCCCACCTTTCCAGTGGTCGATTGACAAGATTAGCATTGCTAATAGTGCCTTGCAGATAACCGATAAATCGGTGACTGGAGGCGCAAAAATTAAAGTGCATCATATTAGCGCTGAATTATCACAGTTAAACCACACTCTTGCTAATAAGCAGCCCTTTTCACTCCTTTTTAAAATTGCTAATTCACAGGAGAATCAATTATCGGGTCAACTGACTGCACAACCCTTTAGCCTCACTAGCCAAATTAAATTATCCGCGATCCCGATTAATATTATCCAGCCCTACCTGACTGAGATTGCACATATTAATATTGAAAATGGCGCACTTTCTTTAAATGCTAAAACGCAACTCGCAATGCATGACAAAAAAGGCTTAAGTGGAAAATTTAATGGCAGTATGGGTATCACTGACTTTGAAAGTCACGATACATTAATGAAGCGCCGTTTATTAGGTTGGAAAAATTTAGCGGTCAATAACATTAGCGTGAATTTATCACCTATCGTCATTGATATAAAAGAGGTTACCCTGAACAAACCCTATGCTCGCTTGGTGGTTACCGAAGATAGAAAAATTAACTTTTCACAGTTAATGATCCCACAACCGCTTAAAAAAACAGCGCCTAAAAGTGCCTCATCGGGGCCCGAACCTAAAATAGCGATCCATAAAATAACCATTAAACAAGGTGGCGCTTATTTTGCAGATCTCTCACTGCGCCCTCAATTTGGCACCAGTATTCAACAGTTAAACGGGACGATCAAGGGACTTTCCTCGAATAATCGCGAATCTGCTGAGGTCAACATTAATGGTACAGTGGAAGAGTATGGTAAGGTCTCGGTTAAAGGTAAAATAAACCCATTAAGTGATGAACTTTATACGGATATCAATATCAATTTTGATAAAATAGAACTCACCACGATGACCCCTTATTCGGGTCGCTATGCCGGTTATGTTATCGACAAAGGAAAACTCAGCCTCGCACTAAAATATAAAATTGCAAACGGAAAACTAGATGGAAGCAATCGCCTTATTTTAGATCAGTTCGAATTAGGTGATGCCGTTGATAGCGATGAATCATTAAATCTTCCTCTTAAACTAGCCCTCGCACTGTTTAAAGATAGTAATGGCATTATTGATATCAGTCTGCCCACTAAAGGCGACATTAATTCGCCAGATTTTGAAATAAGTGGCTTAATCATGAAAGCATTGGTGAATGTTATCACCAAAGCAATCACCTCGCCTTTTTCATTATTGGCAAATTTAGCCGGTGGATCTGAACCCTCACTCAACGCGGTGTCTTTTGAATTAGGCAGTGCCACCCTGGATAGTGAGCAACAAGAAAGTTTAAAAACGCTCGCGTCATTATTAATACAGCGCCCACAACTTATTTTAGAAATACGCGTTAATGTTGATGATGAGCAAGACTTAAGACAACTAAAAATACAAGCATTAACGGCGCAATTAGCGTTAAAGAATAAAGAACCATCTCAGCAGCTGTCAGCCATGGAAACGTTACTCGAAGAGAAACAAGGTGATGAAGCACTTGAGCGTATACAAGAGTCTCTGCAAGTAGCACAAGAGAAAGCCCCCGTTGAGCAGCAAGTATTTGATCAACAATATCAACAAGCCTTATTTGAACAACTGCTGACACTGCAACCGATAACAAGTTTACAACTATCAGAATTAGCTCAGCAGCGTATTAGTGTGATTAAAAATGAGCTGATAAAAGTAAATAAAGTGGCTAACCAGCAGATTTTTGCACTACATCCATTATTAACCGGCACCGCTAAAGACAATATAATTGAGACTATTTTTACCTTAACCACAAAATAATACTTTCTAATTTAAGCTGTAACTTATTATTTTTATAAGGTAAAGTTGCGTTTATATTTAATAGTATATTGATAATAATATCTCGATAATAATAGGAACATATATGAAAAAGTTGACCACCCTTTTGGCATTAATCCTTGTCCAAAATAGCTATGCCCTGCAATTAGAAGGTGTTAATGGTGTTGATATCTTAGCGATAGATGGTAAAACAATAAAAACTGAATTTTTTTCAAGCCAAGCTAATGAGATCAAAGCGGGTGAACATCAGATTGTAGTACGTTATTCAAATAAATTTCACAATCAAAATTCAGTTGAGAGTCGCCCTGCTATTTTTAATATTGATGTACAACAAGACACAAAAATATCTGCCATTAATGTTAACTCCTACACACAAGCAAAACGTTCGATCAGTAAAGGCATCACATGGCAGATTAGCAGTGAAGATAAACAATATGACATTGAAAACAGTGATACGTTAGCGGGTGAAGGTTTTATGCCTTACAGCAATATTACGGCACTGGTTGCTGATTATAATCAGAGCAATAACATCGAAGTCAGTGGCATAACAGCAATGGCAAGTGCAGAGGTGATCAATGCAAATGCAGGTTTGGTTGAACGCTACCAACAGGCATCACATGCTGAGAAAAAAGCCTTCCGTTTATGGCTATTAGAGCAAGACATGAAGTAATATTTTCCCGTTACTGCAACACGACTTCAAATTGCTTTTAGGCATTCGCTCGAAGAGCAAGGCACAATATAATATCCTTTATAATGCCCTGTCGAGCGATTAACAGCGTCACCCTTGCTATATCCTCTGCATTAATAACCAGAGATTAGTGATTGTGACCACAACCACCCGGCGCATGTACATGACCGTGTGTTATCTCTTCATCCGTTGCTTCACGCACCGAAACAATTTGAATATTGAAGGTTAATGTTTTACCTGCAAAGGGATGGTTCAAATCACAATCGGCATTAAACTTACCCACTTTTATAACAGTTACCTGTTGCGTTCCTTGATTAGATTCAACCACCGCAACACTGCCCACTTGCAGTTTTTTGCCAGCAAACTGCAGACGTTTAATTGGAATACGTTGTACATTGCCTTCACGAGGGTAACCATAAGCTTGCTCTGGTGTTAAGGTAACCGCAAATTTTTCAGCAACAGATTTACCTTCAAGTGCTTCTTCAAGCGCTTCTAAAATACCACTGTGCCCATGCAAATAAACCAGGGGTTGATCATTAAAGCTAGATTCAATCTCCGTGTCTGCTTCACTCAAAGTATAATGGAATTCAACGGCACAATTTTTAGTAATTAACATAATGTTCTCTTTTGTCTGTTCGATATTTAGAGCGCTACTGTAGCATATTTTTATGTGCAGGCAGTGAGTTAGGTTAATCTGAAAGTGGGTATAACTTTAATGACAGAGCATGTGCGATGATATGCTCTTGTTTCAGTGTTTTCTGATTATTATTCATGGTGGCAAACAAGGCACTGATATGAGCGCTTAATTGTGCAGTGTTTGCTAAATAGTTTTTTTCGCCAACTTGTTTAAACCACTCCTGCTCGTGACCTGCTAATATTATATTAATATCAGAAGTTTGCGCTAACGTTAACCATTGTGTCGCACCACAAGTTAGCGCGGTTTGTAATCCTGCGGGGTCAAAATCACTAAAACAAATCAACTGATTGGTTTTTTGGAAAGACCTAAATAATGTAGCCGCCGTCGCGGTCTGTTTATGTTTTTCTGTATCACCACGATATAACCACAATGCAGCTTGTAATTCCTGTGGGATATTCAACGTGGCTAAATTTGCCATTACCGCTAAATTTTCAACTAAAATTATCTGTTGATGTTCGACTGTTTTGAGATCCAGTGCATGTATAAAGTGACCTAAGCCATTCAGTGCACTGATATTAGTTGTCTGTTGGTTAAGACACAAAGAATGTAAACTATTGACCAGCACAAAGTTCTCGCTGACCTTTATTGCGCCCTGTTTTTCATTTCGATAGTGTTGCGCCTTTTTAACACGAGATAACTTCTGCGGATAGGCATCACTTAGGCGAAGACCATTTAATTGTTGCTTGATCACGTTAAGCAGATGCAATTTGTCCTCTGCTTCAAAGTAGAAAAAACCATGTTTGATGCAACCAACGTTATAATCTTCTACTAAGCGTCTAAAAGAAGCGCTCTCTTTAAATCGACCGTGATCAAGCAAGCGTAAATGCCGTTGGCAATATTCAAAGAGTTTTTTATTCATCGTAACAGCACTTCTACATCACAATAAGTGAAGTTATGGCTGGTACCGGCTAAACGCTCTCCTTTGGGTTTTATATCCAATGCAACTTGTTGATCATTAGTTAATTTACAATAACTACTGAAGACCAGTTCGACCCATTCTTTAGGGTCAATCAATTGATCCTCCTTAATCCAACTCTTTAACGCACTTTGCCAATAGTGGATTGCCGAGAGTGGCGCGCCGTGTTTAATCACTTGTTCAAAAAGGCGCTCGGTTTGCTCCTCAAAAAAATCATGATCGATCAATAGCTCTGCTGTCGCCTCAATTTCTAATTCACTGTTCTCTCGTACCACTAAAGGGCTGACTTTTGCAGGCTTTCTTAGTGCTTGTACCAATGCCATCAAGGGTGCTTCAAGCTCACTATTACGCGTATCAATATAGCTTTTTAAGGGCATCGCTGGGGCAAACTTTAATGCTTGTGGCAATAACGGATCTTCAAAAAGCGATTCACTTAATTCAAACTCAGGATGCAACTGTAAATAACGCGCCATATTACGTAATAAACTGGCTTGTTTTTCGTCACGGCGCAGACGAAAGAGGCTCAAACGCATGTTATCGATAATAAAACGTAAGCGTGGCAAGGTTTGATTAAACCAATAAACAAAGCCACTTATTTTACGAGCAAAATCACTCGGGCAAGGCCAATCAGCCCAGTCATAACAACTTTCTGGGTCAATTTGTTGCAACTCATTAAGCAATTTTTGTGCATAGCTTAAAGCGCGTTCATTTTCGCGGACTTTGGCACTTAAGGTGCTCACAAAACCAAATTGACTGGAAATAGCATAATGCATGTTCTCTAAGCTCACATTGAGATTATCCTTGGCATCATAAAGCACATCATCAAGCTGATCTAAATAATATTCAGCGTCATCAAACTGATTATTTTGTACTGAAAATCGGTAATCTTTGACCATGTCATCAAGGGTATCAATCACTTTACCCATGTCACTGAGTTGACGATAACTGCTTTGTTTGCGCATTAAACGATTGAGCATACGTTTTAGCTCAGCGGTGACACGGTAATCACCGAGTTCATCATCGGGTCGGATTAAACCACTTTTATGTAAACTGGCTATTTTGCGTGAATCACCGGGTAATTCACTGATAGTGCCATACACATAAGCCTCGGCGAGTAACTGGTCATGTGCGCCTATCTGACGTAATAGATCCGCAACATCCGTGGCATTATAAGCGGCCATTAAAAGAGTAACTCTTCTTGGGTTTGTTCAATATTCTCAGGTAAATCAACACGCTCAGAATCATTTAGAAACTCAATAAGTAAATAGATGAGGTCAAACCGTGCGGTCGCATAATAGCGACTACTGCCGGCATTTTTTCGCACGAAATAACCCATATCCTGTAATTTTTGAAAGATAAAAACCAATTGCTCACGTGATTCAAGTTTATTGGTTTTAAAAGGTTTTATTGCACTTAAACGGTGTAACTGTTCACGCAGGGTTTGGTCGTGCTCAAAAGGGTCAAATAAGGCATTGATATTCACCATTGATTTAGCACGCAAGGGTAAGTCTGTTTGTGTGGCGCTTAACAGCAACTCTAAAAACTCCACCAGTGGCCTAAATGAGCTACGCACCTCTAAAAACAGTTGGCTTAATTCATTGCTATTTTCCTGTTCAACTTGTTGAAAAGTGAGATAATATGCATCTGCACTAGCAAGATAAGTTAAGTTTCGGTCTAAATTAGAGAGAAAATCTTCAACGCGCGCGCGGTTCTCGGTGACATTTAAATAGGCAAAGTGATCTGCAAAAGCAGTTTCACAGATAACTTCACCCGTTAACAGTTTCTGTAATGTTTGTTTAAACATGATTCATCTCCGCTTGCTGTTTTTTACGTTGTGCCAGTAACTCATCGATACGTGACAGCGGAATCTGTGCATGAAATATCTTATTATCTTTAATTTTGTAGTGGCGTTTATAAAGTGAAAGGATATGTCGGTCCGTTGAAGGTGATGCCGACAACATACAGATATGGTTATCTGAGAACATTTTCAACAGCAAATCGACGTTTTCGGCAGCCAACTCACCCAACTCATCCACGGGCAAAATTATTTTAGAGGGGGATTCACTCTCACCCCGTAACATGCCTAAAATACCAGCAAATAACGATAACATCGCTAAGTAAGAAAGCCCCGTAGAACTGATTTTTTTCAGCTGACGGGCATTACGCGCATATTTAAGTTGGCCTTTTTCACTGATTGAAAATTCAATATCAAAAAGATGGTGATGCGCTAACACAAAACCTTCGCTAGGCAGGTAGGTGGACAATTTTTGCATGGCGTACACTAAATCATCGGGAATATCCCCCAGTCCTTCACGTAAATCATCTCGATATTGTTCAAACAGTTTAGCGAATTGTTGCAGCGGTCCCCAATATTCAAGTTCCTCCTGTTTCATCACCGTATAAACATTAATATCCGCCAACGCTTCAAAATGTGCCAGTGCAGTGACATTTTTAGACAGCTGTTGACCAATGCTTTTAATACGCCGTCCAAAGTTTTCAATATGTTGATAAAACTCGTTGATCATATTGGCGTTGACCGTCACTAATTGATAAGTGTTTTTCTGTTTTTGCTCGGCACTGCTGAGTAAATCGGTGATCGGTTCACGATATTTAAATAAATGGCGAGCACCTTGAAAATTATCGTTATCAAGCACCAGCTTCTGCCAGTTTTCAAATAGCTCACTACTGGCATGATTCTTTTTAAAGGTTTCAGTAAATCGTTGTAGTTGTCCCGCAAGTCGCTTTTCAATGGTCTCAAATTGCTTTAACCAATCAAAGCTAAAACTCAGTGTTAAGTCGGCTTGGTTAGTGGGCTCGTTATTACTTTCTTCAATACTAATGCCACTCTTTTCAAAAAGTTGCTGACTATCACTAAGCTGGGTTAACAATTCCCCATGATGACGTAGCTGGTTATTAATTTTTTTAAGGTTTTTTTGGTTGGCACTGATGGCACTGCCTTTTTCACTGTGCACATCTTCAAGGCTATTTTCAAAACCACGTTTTTCAATTTCTCGGTTTTGATTCACTTCCACTAATTTATCACGGTGCACATAACGCTCATTCATAAACTGTGCATATTCACGTGCTTTACGTGAATATATTGCACATTCATCAAGGGCTTTTTCAAGCGTAAGGCGTTGCACCGTGCGTTTATCGACTTCACCATCGGGATCCAGCTCGCTGAGTGCGCTACTGTGCTGTTTTTTATAATCGCGTAAACGTTGTGTTGCACTTTCTTCTATTTTTTGTAATTGATTCTGTAATTCATCAAGTTGACTGTCTCTATCGGATTCCACCACCATGCGTTGTTCAAGCATCATGTTATGTAATGTTAAGCGTTCACTTTGTTGTTGTTGTGTAAATAATTCTATTTTTAAACGATTGTCTTTTTGTTGTGTGCTCAGCTGTTTTAGTTGTGCTTGTGCTTGTACTTGCTCATTTTTAATGGCACGCATTTTTTTATCATTAAGGTGCGCTTGTTGGGTTTTTAATTGCGTCAGTTTAAGTTCATTCTGTTTACATTTTTGCTGCGTTTCTGTGATGCTTAATTGCAGTGTTTGCATGTGTTTCTGACAACTTTTGAGTTGCCCTTCTAAGGCATCAATACTGCGACTAAATTGTAATACTTTATCATCTAACAGATTGGCTTTTTCGCGCAGTTGATCTTCACTGAGTTGTAGATCGTTGTCTTGCAATTGCATTAAATCTAGCTGTAAACCGTAGATATTATCAGATATACCACACCATTTAGGGGAGAGATCATGACGGCTTAATTGCGCGCTTGATAATAAACGCCCAATATTGTCTTTCCACGCTACCGCGTCAGCCTGCTGGTTTAAAAAGTACTGTAGCGAGCCTTCCTGTGGTAATAACTGACATTCAAGATCGTGACGTTGTCGTTTAATATCCTCGAGCGCACGCCCTTCTTTTTTATGTTTTTCAAGTAATAGCATCCTTTGATTAGTCAAAATAGTGAGCTCACTGTTCTGCTCATTTTGCTGATTGAGAATCAAAGATTGGTTTTCATGGGTTTCACCAAGGCTCTGTTGATTGCTTGCAATTGCCGCTAATAATGACGCTTCTATGATGGGGTTGTTTTGCTGTTGTAGGACTTGTTGTAGTTCATTTTCAAGTGCTTGTTTGTGCATGTTAAGTTTTAAATGGGTACCATTTAACTGCTCATTTAAACTCACCAGTTGTGTTTGCTGGGTTGCCACGATCGCCGCAAGTTGCACTGACGCGCCCTCTTTAATGAGGAAGCTTTGCTCTTTATTGGCACTGATATCAACGATTTTTTGTTGCTTAACTTGGTTTATCAGCTTTTCAAATTTGTCTTGAATTTTATTAATATTACCTTCAAAAGCGGCGATAACTTCATGTACTTCATTAAGTTGTTGCTGAAAACGAGGTGCTTGATCCGCTTGTAACTGGAAACTCGCAGCATCACTTTCTTCATAATTAAGTTTATCTTCATCCAGTAAATCAATACGACTTTGATCCGCTTCAATTTTTGCACTGAGTTGGTTAATATCACGGCTAAAGTTATCTGACGAAGTCTTTAAGGTGCGCTCTAAATGCTCTAACTCACTGAGCATTTTTTGTTTATCAAGCTGTAAACCTTGTTGTTTGGCGTGCAACTTTTCCTGATGTGCAAGCATTTCAAAATGCAGATGCTGTAATTTAATTAATAAGCTATCTAAATGGGCAAAATCATGTTGCCAAATGGCAATTTTATCCGCTACTTTTTGAATGGCACGACTGGCTTGAATATCGGCAAGCCAATGGCTGATATCCTCTTTATTTAAACTTATTTTTTCTTTTTCATCTATATTATTACGCGCTAAATGATCACTTGCTATCTCCACCAGCATCTTTTTAACGGCGTCAAAATCGAGATTTTTTTCAATCGTACCATTGACTACTTTGTCAATATGCGGTGTCGCTCTGTCACTAAATGCAAAGCGTTGTTGTAACTGGCGCACCTCTTTTATTTTACGCCCGCTGCGCAGGTTTTGAATCACTTGACGATATTTATCAACCCCTAAAAAACTCGAACAAAAAGTGCCGGCCGTTTTGTAATGGCGCTCAATTTCATTAATGCTTAAGCGTTTGTTTTCATGTATAAATAGCTTGCTATCGTAAGCACCATCAATCAATTTATAATGTACCGCACGACCATCACTACTGGCCAGCATCATACACGTTTGCCCATAGGGTCGCTGATATTCGTAAACTAATAAACTGGTATCACGTGGCAGATAATAATCGGCAAAGTTTTTTGCTTGATCTACTTTGCTGACAATATCACTGGGGCGCATGCCATAAAAGAGAGGTAAGAGACGCATCAACGAGGTTTTACCCGCCCCATTGGTGCCTTCAAGTTGAGTATGCCCGGTTAAATCAAGTTCATTGACCTGCTTTTTCCAAAAGCTATCGATAAAAATAATACGCAGTAATTGATAGGCTTGCTGGGCCATAGAAAATCCTTTATGAACGATGAACAGATAATTGCAATTGAGCAACACTTTTAAGTCAATTCACTCACCAATACAAATCACAGTGAGTATAAAATGAAAAAAGTACAAACGCGTTAATTTATAAGGATTATCATGCTTTGTCGATGTTTTTAAGTAAATATTGCGTTTTAATGTTGACCATAAAGACGACCTTATAAAGCATAAGCAGGGAGAAATGAGTTTGCTGTTATTTTACCCAGTTGAGTAATGCGGCACCACGCACCCCACCTTCGGATCCAAATTTAGCATGAAACAGCAAGGGTAATTTAGCCTGTTTTAATAAATGTTGAGGCAAGCGTTTGCTTATCTCATCAATTAGGATGTCAAATTTAGAAAGTCCTCCGCCAAAGACAATCGCATCGGCATCTAATATTAACAGCGCGGTGCCAATACCAGCGGCCAGAATATCAAAATAAATATTGACGACTTTGTGCGCATTTTTATCACCCGCATGAAATTTTTGCAAAATTTCTGGGCAAGTTAAACGGGTATTTTCATAATGTTGATAAAGGTTAGCTAACCCGGTGCCGGAGACATAATTATCTAAACACATTTTTCGCCCGCAGGCACAGGTCAATATCGGTAATTCAGGGTATGCTTGTAACACCGTTGCAGGCAAAGGGTAATGACCAATCTCACCGGCAAAACAATTTTGCCCAGAAAGAATGCCTCCATTCACAAAAATGGCACCACCCAATCCCGTACCAAGTGTAATACCCAGCACCGTTGCACAACCCTCTGCACTGCCACCAAGACACTCAGAGAGCAAAAAACAGTTGGCATCGTTTTCAAATTTAATTTCACGCTGTAATCGCTGTGACAGTTCTTCGATAAGTGGATAGCCTTTAATGGCCGCAACATTGACACAATACACAGTGTTGTCATCGGGGTTGATAGCACCTGGGAAACCCACACCCACTTTGCCGAGACAAGAAAATTTAATATCCGCCTGCAAGACCAGATCACAAATACAGGTTAGAAAAACATCGTGATCCTGTGGCGTGGCAATACTTGTTGTATACAAACAATTAAGTTTTTGATCATACACAGAAAAGGCAATTTTAGTGCCACCAATATCAAATCCGTATATCATTATTTGTGCTCTTTTTTATTAATAATCAGCGGTCAGTTAATGATAGGCTATCGGTTGTCGATAAGCCATTAGCCATTAGCTGTCGGCTGTCAGTTAAAACCAAAGCTGTCGGCTGATAGCTGATAGCTAGAAAGCTAGAAAGCTAGAAAGCTAGAAAGCTAGAAAGCTAGAAAGCTAGAAAGCTGAAAGCTGAAAGCTGATAGCTGATAGCTAGAAAGCTAGAAAGCTGAAAGCTGAAAGCTGATAGCTAGAAAGCTAGAAAGCTGATAGCTGAAAGCCGAAAGCTGATAGCTGATAGCTAGAAAGCTAGAAAGCTAGAAAGCTGAAAGCTGAAAGCTGATAGCTAGAAAGCTGATAGCTAGAAAGCTGATAGCTGATAGCTGATAGCTGAAAGCTGATAGCTGATAGCTGATTCTATTAATTATTTTCAAGATCCAATAATAGTTTCGCTTCTACATAACCCGGTGAATGTGTATGACCTGAGATAAGTCGGTACATCGCGGGGATCACCAGTAGGGTAACAAAGGTTGCAAAGGCCATTCCAAAAAAGATAACCGTGCCCACCGCAATGCGGCTTTCTGCTCCTGCGCCCGAGGATAAAAGCAACGGTACCGCCCCTGC
>JBAHZV010000083.1:0-6907 GCA_037132845.1 Psychromonas sp. | reverse complement strand
TCCTTATCTCTATCATAAAAAACAAATCATTGACCTTACCCTACGGGTAAAGGTTAAACTACAATGACGTTATCCAATTGAGGTTTGTTATGTCTACTTCATCTACATCATTTACATTATCTATTCCTATTTACGGTATGAACTGCGCAGGATGTGCGAGCCGATTACAAAGTGCGTTAAACGAAATAACGGCGATCACCGCCGAAGTTAACTTTGCACTTGAAAAAGCACAGATTTGTTTTGCTGAAAAACACGATCACAGTGAAACATTACAGAAAATCATTAACTTACTGGAAACTAAAAACTACCAAACTGACCTGCAAACACTGAATTTTGAGGTGCTTGGTTGGAGTTGTACAAATTGTGCGAATAAAACCGTAAAAACACTAAACAACCACCCTTTTAGCTTTAATGTGAACAGTAATTTTGCAACCGAAAGTGTGCAATTCCAAACCATATCAGGTGCCTTTAAAGGGTCGCAACTGAGTCAACTAATGAGTACAAGTGGCTATCAATTAACAGAAAAACAGCATAAAAACTTCGCTGAACAACAAGTTAAAAAACAGCAAGCGCAATACCAGCGAGATAAAAAAATAATCGCCCTACTGAGTTTATCCGTGTTATTAAGCCTGCCTTTTTTAATCTCAATGTTAATGATGATGTTCGCCTCACAAACAACCTTTTTACCCCCTTATATAGAATTTTTATTAGCAACCCCCGTGCAGTTTTTTATTGGTGCTCGTTTTTATAAAGGTGCTTGGAATAGCCTAAAAGATAAATCAGCGAATATGGATTTGTTAGTCGCATTAGGCACCAGTGCCGCCTATTTTTACAGCCTGGTGAGCTTGCTAACAGGCTTGGAACACGCGCTCTATTTTGAATCAAGTACCTTAGTGATCACTCTGGTGACCCTTGGCAAGTACTTAGAACATCGCGCCAAACAAAGTACCAGTAGCGCGATTAACGCATTAATGGCATTGCGTCCAGATACAGCGTCGATAAAAAAAGGAAAGCAGTTTGTCAGCGTGAAGATTGATGAAGTGCAAGTCGGCGATCTGGTGCAATTATCAATTGGTGAAAAAGTACCCGTTGATGGCCTTGTTCTCGAAGGTAGCAGTTACCTTGATGAATCGCTACTAACGGGTGAAAGCAAACCTTTATTAAAAGAGCCTGATTGTAACGTCATTGCCGGTAGTATTAATGGTGAAGGTGTTTTACTGATAAAAACCACCGCCGTTGGTGATGCGACAAGCTTAAGTAAAATTATCGGATTGGTTGAAAATGCACAAATGAGTAAAGCCCCTATTATGCAACTAGTGGATAAAATCAGTGCTATTTTTGTGCCCATTGTATTAGTGATTGCGACCCTTACCTTTTCAATTTGGTATATTAGTACTGGGGACTTCCAACAGGCATTAATTAATGCCGTTGCAGTATTAGTGATTGCTTGCCCCTGTGCATTAGGACTAGCAACACCCACCGCAGTTGTTGTGGGAACAGGTATGGCGGCACAACAAGGTATATTAATTAAAGACATCAAAACACTGCAACAAATGTTTCGTTTACAAACGATTGTATTTGATAAAACCGGCACACTCACCGAAGGTAAAGGCAGCATCAGCACCTGTTACAGTGTTGATGCTCAAAATGATGTAATGCTTGCCGAGTTAGCCGCATTGCAAACCGGAAGTCAGCATCCGATTGCATCAACGATAAAAAAACACTGCCAATTACACAATATCGAAGCCGCTACTGCCACACAGATAAAAGCGGTTAATGGTGAAGGTATTCAGGGGTTAATTGCTGATGAAGCATTGCTTGCGGGTAATCTCAAAATGATGGATCGTTTTGCAATCTCTATTCCAAAGACCTTAAATATTTCTGAAAACAACAATGAAAGTGAAGTTTATATCGCTAAAAATGGGCAATTTTGGGGATACATCAGCATCACAGATACACTGCGAAAAACCAGTATTGAGGCGATTGCGGATCTCAAAAAACGGGGCTTAAAAACGGTGATATTAAGTGGCGATAAAGACACAGTGGTCACCGCGATTGCCAAAAAGCTGCATGTCGATGAAAGTATCAGTGAGCTTAAACCGGAACAAAAGTTAAGTAAACTGATCACATTGCAAAAACATGCCAATATTGCGATGGTAGGAGATGGTGTCAACGACGCTCCTGCACTTGCACAAGCAGATATTAGTATCGCGATGGGCACTGGTAGCGATGTGGCTAAAGAGAGTGCATCTATCACGCTGATGCGCAATGACCCACGTTTGGTGGCCATCGCCATTGATATCTCTAAAGCGACATGGCATAAAATTCAGCAAAACTTGTTTTGGGCCTTTATTTTTAATACCATCGCTATCCCCGCGGCTGCCCTAGGTTATTTAAGCCCTGCGATTGCCGGTGGCACAATGGCATTATCAAGCATTATTGTATTAACCAATTCGCTTCACTTAAAGCGGTTGAAAATTAAGGAGCTTTTATAATGGTCTCTATCAGTCAAGCGGCTAAAATGACAGGACTGTCTATCAAATCTATCCGCCATTATGAGCAGATTGGATTAATTAGCACCCCACCACGCAGCGAAAACGAATACCGCTATTATCCTGAAGCATTAATTAAGCAACTGCATTTCATTAAAAGTACCAAGGACGCAGGGTTTAATTTAAAAGAGAGCAGAGCGTTATTGGAGCTTTCTGAGGATAATATGCGCAGTAGTGCAGATGTAAAACATATCGCATTACAAAAAATAACCGAACTAGAGAAGCGCATTAAACAGCAACAACAATTACTTAAAAGCTTAAAATCGCTCACTCAGCAATGCCAAGGAGATAAACAAGCCAGTTGCCCAATCATTGATGCCTTTGTGAAATAAAGTCAATAATGTGATTGTCACTGAATATACGCTTGCATTATCAAGCGATTGTTAGCTTGCATGAAGTGACGGACTTGGTTGAGTGCGGCTTGGTTTAAATGGCGGCTTGGTTTAAATGGCGACTTGGCTTAAATGGCGACTTGGCTTAAATGGCTGCTTGGTTTAAATGGCGACTTGGTTTAAATGGCGACTTGGTTTAAATGGCTGTCTTAGCCAACTAATAGAAAAGACTGTTGTGCCATTTTCTCACCATTCACAATAATGCTGAGTTGATGAATACCGGGGTAATATTTCCGCGTTGAGATGGCCTTAAAATCAAACTGCTTAGTCACTTGCTTAGCGTTGTTTTTTATATCTGACTCTGAAATTTTAAATATTTTATCTGCCTGTTGCCCCCTTTTTTTCATAAAACTCATGGCAAACTCAACACGACATTTACCAAGGCTCACTGGGCTATTTAAACTAAAACTAAAGTTAAGCTTTTGCCCCATTAACACTGTTTTATCTACCTTTAAAGACGCTACTTTTATATGTTTGGGTGGATAAAAACCAAACAGACTTAGTGCTTTTGGATGCGCACGTTTTAATAATCCTCGACAGCCATGCTTAACTAACCAGCGTCGGTTTTTACTGGGGTTATCCTTTAACCATGCTTGGGCAATGTTAATCACCCATTGAGGGTTATCTTTACTGATATCATTGAGGTTATTTGCCACGCTACGATACACATAATCTTGATCATCATCCTTTAACGCCTCCAGAATAGGTAAAATGGCGCTTGGATCTTTTTTAAATTCAGGTAAAGCACAAGCCCAAGGTAATCGAGGTCGACAGCCTTCACTGGCTAAGCGTCGGAGATGGAAATTATCAGAGTCTGCCCAGCTCCGCATTTGTGCCATCATTTGTTGTGGGTATTTAACAATAAAAGGCCGGACAGCAAATTCAGCACTGGAAAATTGTGTTAAAAAAGCCAAGCATTCAATTGAGATGGGGTAATTATCTAAGCCATACAATTCAATAAATGCGGGGAAAAACATCGCCTGATAGCCACTAAAAAAAGGGGCTACCTGTTTTAAAATCAGTGTACTTTGTTGAAAATCTGCGGGTAAAAATTGATGTAGGGTTTGTGCAATAAACAGTAAACGCGCTTTAAGCTCTTTGTGTTGCCACTGTGTATCAAAAATAGTCTCAATGAAAACGTATTTTTCAAAGCGAGGATAGGCTTGCTTAAACTGCGTGGCAAGCAAATCAATAAAACTGGGGCTGTATACCTCTTTTAATAATTCAGCCATGACATTACCTGCAGCGAATGATTTTCAACGATGAGTTGTTGATTACAATACCCGCTCACCAAAATGGAAAACACAAAACTCACCTTCAGCCATTTTATTCCACTGTTCATCACTGGTCAGAGGCCGTGTTGCAATGACGGTAACAACATCACTGTCTGAGGTTTCTTTACCAAAATCAATGATCATATCTTCATCAATTAACTGCGCTTTACCAAAGGGTGCTCGACGCGTTAACCAATGTAGATTATTGGAGCAGTAACACATAACGTATTCACCGTTACTGAGCAACATATTAAACACACCTAATTGACGCAATTCATCGGCATAACTGGCTATCTCTTTAAACACAAGCAACATATCTGCTGGTGCAGTTTGGTAACTTTGATGCAGTTTCTCAATTATCCAACAAAAAGCGTGTTCACTGTCGGTTTGACCAATGGGATGTGCATGCCCAAGGGGTAACGTTTCATAATCACTTAATTGTCCATTATGTGCGTAGGTCCAGTTTTGTCCCCACAATTCACGGCTAAAGGGATGAGTATTTTCCAAGGAAACCCCGCCACGATTTGCTTGACGAATATGGCTTATCACCGCTTTACTTTTAATGGGATAATCTTTAACCAATTCAGCAACACGCGAGTCGCAACTGGCTTTAGGATCTTTAAAACTACGACAACCCTTACCTTCATAAAAGGTAATACCCCAACCATCTTTATGGGGGCCAGTATCCCCACCACGCTTGACTAACCCGCTAAAACTAAAGCAAATATCCGTTGGCACATTGGCACTCATACCTAATAATTCACACATTTATATCTTTATCCTATGCCATTTTCTTTTCAATTAAGAGGATCAAAATATGAATAATCTTAATGTGTATTTCTTGAATTCGATCCGCAAAGCCAAAATGAGGAACACGAATCTCTACATCCGCAAGCCCCGCCATTTTACCACCATCTTTGCCGGTTAAAGCGATCACTTTAATACCTTTTATTTTAGCGGTTTCAATTGCTTTTAATATATTCGCAGAGTTACCACTGGTAGAAAGGCAAAATAAGACATCACCACGACGCCCAACCCCTTCCAGATAGCGCGCAAAAATATATTCATAACCATAGTCGTTTCCAACACAGGAAATATGACTGGCATCTGAAATCGCAATGGCAGGATAAGAAGGACGATGTTCACGATAACGCCCCGTTAACTCTTCAGCAAAATGCATTGCATCACAGTGAGAACCGCCATTTCCACAAGAAATTACTTTTCCTTCTTGTTTGAATGCGTCCGCTAGCAGGCAAGCTGCCTTGTCAATGTTTTGTAGATTTTCTGAATCCTTTAAAAAAGCTTGTAGCACTTTTTCAGCTTCTAATAATTCGTCTTTAATAATATTAAGGTTCATCGAGTGTCGACCTATTTTATTTATTTGAGAAATCCTATTTTTACATAGTTACTCGTTAGAAAATAGGGTAGAAGAGATAAAAGAGTGGAATCATTGACACTGTAAATAAAGTAAATCTGGTATAAATGAATAGCGAATCAATAGAAACAAAAAAGCAGAGATGACTGCACGTCTTATCTCTGCTTTTTTATTTGTTACTTTAAAAAATAACGAACGGGCTACTTATTTACGCTTTATCAAGTGTACAAGTTAGCTCTTCTTTAATTTGACCTGCTTCAATTGCATCGATCGCTTTTTGATCGTGTGCATTGGGTGGGCAACCACAAGCGTGCTCACTTGTTGCGTGTAAACGAGCTTGCTCTAAGTGCCATTGTGCTACTTTAATATGTTGATCAACGTTCATTGTTATATTCCTTTGGTTACTTTGGTTATTTTGGTTATTTTGGTTATTTTTATTGATGTGAATCAATGTTTGCCATTATAAACATTCCATTAACACAAGCCAGTAATAATACTCATATTTTTTAACTTTTCATGACAATGAACCAATTTAACAATATAAATAAAGTCTCGTTTATTGGTGGAAATACAACCAAATTATGATCGGAAGCAAAATAAAATTTATACCATGGCTAACAGCTCTTTTGCTTTCATCTGGGCACCTTGTGTTACTGTGGTTGATAAGTTAACCACGTCGCTAATACTTTCTTCGATTTGAAGCGTTACGCTTGACACACTCTCGGTATTTCTGGCAACTTCCGCCGTTGTCATACTCTGTTCTTCAGCCGTGGCAGCTATCGCTTGTATTTTATCAACCACAGCATCAACACTATCAATAATTTCATTGATAGAATATGCAGCTTTATGGGTCATATCGACACCTTGATCCACTTTGATTGCACCATCAGCCATTATTGATGCAGCACTGTCAGTCTCTCTACGCATTAAATCAATGGCAGCTTCAATTTCAACCGTCGCTTCGGTTGTTCTATTCGCTAATTGACGAACTTCACCAGCAACCACCGCAAAACCCCTCCCTTGCTCTCCTGCTCTGGCAGCTTCAATGGCGGCATTTAACGCCAGTAAGTTGGTTTGGTTGGCAATACCTCTGATAACACTTAAAATTTCCTCAATTGTTTTACTTTGAAGATCAAGAGACGCCATTGCGGCTGAGCTGTTATCAAAAGATTTTTTAATTAATACCATTTGTGCTAAGGATTGTTGTACAACTTCACCGCCTGATTTAGCTAATGCTAACGTTTCTGTTGAGCTATTAGATGAATCAATACAATTATGAGCAACCTCTCTAGAAGAATTAGATAACTCTTCTAT
>JBAHZV010000043.1:0-18200 GCA_037132845.1 Psychromonas sp. | reverse complement strand
TTGTGCAATATTTGATAGGCGTATAACGTTTGATGTTTCACATTAATTTGAATAGATAATTTTACCGACTTTTTAAGTAAATAAATCGCATGATTGGTGTTTCTACCAATAAGAGCATCCGCTAAAGGAATTTGGGCTTCTATTTGTTGCTTCGCACTGCCTATCAAATTAGCAAGCGCTAAAGACTCTCTATAATAGTCTATAGCTTGGGTATCACTTTTTTGAGCGCGATAGATATTGCCAATGATTAGTGCCGAAAGCGCTTGTTTTGATTTGTCATTTTCTTTTTGATATATTTTATGAGCTTTTTTCGCCATTGCTATAGCCACTCCATAATGACCAGCGTCCAAGTCAATGATGGCTATTTCTCTTAATGCTGAAGCAATGGTTGTGGGTTCTACCTTATTAACTGGCAGGTCAATCGTTATTTGATAAAATGTTCGCGCTTGCTTAAATTGTTTCAATCTTGAATATATCAGGCCTATTTGATTGGATGTTTTTGCAATACCATTGGCATTATTTACTTTCTTATAGTAGAGGTATGCCTCGTGAATATACGTAAGCGATTTTTGATAATAGCCGGTTTGCCGGTATATTATGCCCGCCCCCACGAGTGCTTTACTGCGACCGATGGGAACGTTAATTTGTTTGTATATATTCAAACTACGCGTTGAATAGTCAAGCGCTATTTCGTAATCCCCCAGGTAGCGTTCGGCCTCTGAGAGAGCATTTAATATACTTGCCATTGACTTTAGATCTTCTAAAGCAGTATGCACATATAATGATTTTTTAAGAAAATAAGCGCTTTTCATCCGATTTCTTAAATGTTTATATGATTGGGCAATTTTTTTATATGTTATACCAAGCTGTTTCGGTATAGGTTTATCCGTCTCTGAAAAATATTTTAGGACATGAGTGTATTGCGCAATGGCATCATAGTAACGTTTTCTGTGATAGTAACTATCGCCTTTGGCCGTAAACATTAGAGCGAGAGGTAGCTCAGCACCAAATTTCTGTGCGATCGGCAGTAACTCGTCAATTATTTTGTCTACTTCATCATAGCGTTTTTCAAGCAATAACAACTTTACATAATCCATTGACGACTTTATTTGATTCTCCTTATCATTGATACTTTTGTAGATAAGGGATGCTTGTAACAAGTGCTCCATTGACTGATTAATATGTTTTGATTCTCTCGCTAACTTGCCCAAAAGGTGATGTGATTGCGCACTCAAGCGAGGATTATTGTTATCTTGTGATTTACGCAGTGACTCATTAGCTAACTGGATACTTCTTTGTCGATCACTCGATCTCAGAGATTTAGCCAATCTTAAAAGTTCTTGAGCAGAGACGTTCGTGGTTTCCGTTACAGTCGCTGATGTTTGAGGGGTATTTTCTAGTGAATTAGCCGTACTAAAGCAAAGCGTGATAATAATAAAAAAGAGGGCCTGCATTGAATATTTTGTCATAAATAATTTAGCAAAGGCTATAATCATTCGGGCATAACGGGGCTCTCTTTGGCAAGCAAAAATAACCGGATATAATCGGTATAAAGTAGAGTAACGTAACATGTATTATCGCCTGAATTGGGGTCACTTGTAGAAGTAGCCATAAAATTTCATGTGCAGTATATATTGTAATGATTTATTTTTCTTAGATAAAAATCACGTTAATAGACAGTAACTTAGCTTATCTCCACAATAATCACATTCGATAGCGAGATCTACATCTGAAAGCCGAATATAACCAAAGAAAAATGCGTTTTACAAGATAAAATAGATATCGATTAGCGTCCCTTCAATAATTTTTCTTTATGATATAAACCTATCAATAAACGAAGTGAAAAATTATCACTAACAAGGCGTGAGTTGCAGTAGATAGTTATTCTCACTTCAAGACTCACAACGTAAGTAGGATTAATTTTAACAACTAAAGCTGATCACCTTTTAAGTTCTTTTGGTATAAGCACCATAGGCTAGAAATCTAGTCACTAACGCGCACACTTTAAAAAGTATTCACTTTTGCTTATTCAATGACAGCGAGTATAATTCTGTCTTTCAAAATAACGAAGAGTTAAACCATGAACGAACAATACGAGCAGCGCTTTGGTGGTATCAAACGCTTATATGGCACCATTGCATTACAACGATTTAAAGAATGCCATATCTGCGTTGTTGGCATTGGTGGTGTCGGCTCTTGGGCAGTGGAGTCATTAGCGCGCTCAGGCATTGGTCAAATAACCTTAATTGATATGGATGATCTGTGTGTCACGAATATGAATCGTCAAGTGCATGCGTTAACGGAAACGGTAGGAAAGCAAAAAATTGAAATAATGGCAGAGCGCTGTCGGCAGATAAACCCCGATATCATTATTAATTGTGTGGATGACTTTATTGATAAACAAAACTGCTTTGATTACCTCGCTAGCGACATGGATTATATCTTTGATGCCATTGACAGTATCCATGCGAAAGTTGCGTTGGTTGCACATTGTAAACGCAACAAATACCCGCTTCTGACCTGTGGCGGTGCAGGTGGGCAGCTCGATCCAACACAAATTCAAGTCACTGATTTAGCACGCACTATTCAAGATCCTCTGGCAGCTAAAGTACGCTCTGAGTTACGTCGCCATTTTAACTTTACTAAAAATCCAAAACGAAAATTTAGAGTAGACTGTGTTTTTTCGACCGAACAATTAAGTTACCCCGATATGGATGGCGAAGTCTGCAAAGAAAAAGCAGAATCCGATGGTAATATGAAGATGGACTGTGCCAGTGGTTTTGGTGCATCCACGATGGTCACCGCAAGCTTTGCTTTTATTGGGGTAAGCTTTATGCTCAAAAAAATGCTTAAAAGAATGGATAACAAAGGTACTTAACGCACCTTTGTTAAATTTAAAAATACAGATGAGATAACCATCAGCTTGGCAATAATCGTTTAATATCCTGAATTAAACGTTTGGGTTCAGTCGATGGCGCATAACGTTTGACTGTTTGTCCGTTGGCACTAATTAAAAACTTGGTAAAATTCCACTTTATCTTTTCACTACCAAATAAGCCGGGGGCTTGATGCTTTAAAAACTGATAAATAGGATGCGTACTATCCCCATTGACTGCTATTTTATGTGCGATTGGAAAAGTAACCCCAAAGTTTAACTGGCAAACTTGTGCCATGTTTTCATCACTTTCAGGCTCTTGATGGCGAAACTGATCACAAGGAAATGCAATCACAATTAACCCTTGCTCTTTAAATGCTTCATGCAGCTTCTGTAGACCATCAAACTGTGTTGCAAAACCACATTTAGTCGCCGTATTAACAATAATAATGGGGGTTTCCTGCCATTGTGCCAAAGTATGTTTTTCGCCATTAAGCAAAAATTCTGACTCATAAAATTGAGTGTTCATAACGGTCCCTTATTTAATAATTAATGAGACTAATCTTCTCTCGGTAGGATTAATATAAACACTTTCTCCCCTAAATGGCGAGCCCTTATAAAGTATTACAACATTGTATTGCCATGCTTTCACAATAATCATCCTAACGATTCCCAGAGTGATTCAATATAAACATTTACAACCACGCTCAAGGTTGCCGTATTTTTAAGTTAACAACGTAAAATAATAATCCCAGTCAAATAATTTACCGGGATCACTTTTACGTTCAGGGGCAATATCGCTATGAGCGACAATACGTTGTTTAGTCAATCGTGGGTAATAATTTATTAAGTATTTACTGAGTGCAGCAAGTGCTTTGTATTGCTCAGGCGTATAGGCAGACTTATCCGTCCCCTCAAGCTCAATACCGATAGAGTAATCATTGCAAGCCTGTACACCATCAAAACAAGACACTCCTGCATGCCACGCGCGTTTATCAAAGGGTACATATTGCACAACGGATCCGTCGCGATGAATAACACAGTGTGCAGAAACCTCCAGCCCTTGCAATTGAGCAAAACTATGATGCTCATTACAATCTAATTTCCCCATAAACAGTTGCTCCACCTGCTTTCCGCCATAAATACCTTCGGGCAAACTAATACAGTGGATAACCAGCAGACTAACGTCTGAATCGACGGGTCGTTCGTTAAAATAAGGCGAACATTTTTGCCTCGCTCCCGGGTAAACTGCAACTGTATTTATCAATGATCACTCCCTGAATATAGAAAACATTAAGGCAAAAAGGTGAGAAGATTATCTGCATTATAGCATTACAACTTTAAGGCTTTAATGCTTTAATGCTTTAATGCTTTAATGCTTTAATGCTTTAATGCTTTAATGCTTTAAGGCTTTAAGGCTTTAAGGCTTTCTTTTAAGCAAAAAAAATCCTCACCGGAGTGAGGATTTATATCAAACGAATCAATCAGTTTGAATTAAAAGTTAAACGTACCTTTCACTTCAGCAAGACCACGGTAAGGTGCTTTATCACCTAGCGCTTCTTCAATGCGTAGAAGTTGGTTGTACTTAGCAACACGATCAGAACGGCTTAAAGAACCTGTTTTGATTTGGCCAGCAGCAGTACCAACAGCTAGATCAGCAATGGTTGTATCTTCAGTTTCACCAGAACGGTGAGAGATAACAGCAGTAAAGCCAGCGTCTTTCGCCATTTTTATGGTCGCTAACGTTTCTGTTAAAGAACCGATTTGGTTAAGTTTGATTAAGATAGAGTTAGTAATACCTTCATCAATACCACGCTTAAAGATCTTAGGATTTGTTACAAATAGATCGTCACCCACTAATTGAATTTTATCACCAAGCAGTTCCGTTTGGTGCTTGAACCCCGCCCAATCAGACTCGTCAAGACCATCTTCGATAGAAACGATAGCAGGATAATCTTTAACCAGACCTTCAAGGAAGTAGTTGAACTCTTCAGCGGTGAATGTTTTACCTTCACCTTTAAGTTCATAGTTACCCGTTTCTTTGTTGTAAAATTCAGAAGCAGCACAATCCATCGCTAACGTGATGTCTTTACCTAGTTCGTAACCGGCATTTGCAACTGCAACTTTAATGGCAGCAAGTGCCGCAGCGTTAGACTCAAGGTTTGGAGCGAAACCACCTTCATCACCAACAGCTGTTGAGTGACCGTCAGCTTTAAGTACTTTAGCGAGGCTATGGAATACTTCAGCACCCATACGTAGGCCTTCACGGAAGTTTTTAGCGCCAACAGGTTGGATCATGAATTCTTGAATATCGACAGAGTTATCAGCGTGCTCACCACCATTGATGATGTTCATCATTGGAAGAGGCATAGAATAAACACCAGGGGTACCGTTTAGGTCAGCGATGTGAGCATATAGAGGTACTTTTTTAGAAATAGCAGCCGCTTTAGCCGCAGCTAGAGAAACAGCTAGGATAGCGTTTGCGCCGAATTTAGCTTTGTTTTCAGTACCGTCTAAGTCGATCATGATTTGGTCAAGGGCAGCTTGTGCTAGTGCATCTTTACCCGCTAGCGCGTCAGCGATTGGACCATTGATAGCAGCAACTGCTTTAAGAACACCTTTACCTAGGTAACGAGATTTGTCACCGTCACGTAATTCAAGTGCTTCACGAGAACCAGTAGATGCGCCAGAAGGCGCAGCAGCCATACCGATAGAGCCATCAGCAAGATGAACTTCAGCTTCTACAGTTGGGTTACCACGTGAATCCATGATTTCACGACCAAGTACTTTTACGATGTTAGACATATTGTTTCCTTTAGTATTTTAAAAATTAAGTTTAAAAATTTTTCTATTTACACTTTTATTACGTTATTTACAGCCCATCAGACTGTAAGTATTCATATGTTATCTTGTAAGTTTCTAACAAAAATTCATGCTCTGTCAACAAAAATTATTTAAATCGACCTTGTTGATAGTCTATCGCCGCTTTTATAAAACCTTTGAAAAGAGGGTGACCATCGCGCGGGGTTGATGTGAACTCAGGATGAAACTGAGCAGCAACAAACCAAGGATGGTTTGGATTTTCAATAATTTCGACTAATTTTTTATCTTCCGATAAACCGGTGATGACTAACCCCGCTTTTTCAAGGATTGGCAATAAGTTGTTATTCACTTCATAACGATGACGGTGACGCTCAAATATTTCTTTAGTCGCATACATTTCATGTACTTTAGAACCTTCTTTAAGATGACATTTTTGAGCGCCGACCCGCATTGTACCACCTAAATCAGAACTTGTGGTGCGTTGCTCTATTTCGCCAGATTTATCAATCCACTCGGTGATTAAACCAACCACAGGTTGCTCTGTTTCAGGCTCAAACTCTGTTGAGTGAGCATTTTTAAGACCCGCAACATTACGTGCAAATTCAATCAATGCAACTTGTAAACCTAGACAGATACCAAGATAAGGTATGTTGTTTTCGCGGGCATATTTAGCGGCTAAAATTTTACCTTCTACACCGCGCTTTCCAAAACCACCAGGCACTAAAATGGCATCAATATCTTTAAGCGCATCATCACCTTTCACTTCAACATCCTGTGAATCAATGTATTTTATGGTGACTTTTGCGGCGTTTTTAAGACCACCGTGCTTCAGTGCTTCATTGACTGATTTATAAGCATCCGGTAGTTCGGTATATTTACCCACCATACCAATAACAACTTCACTGGAGGTGTTTGCTTCTTCTGACACAACTTTTTCCCATTCACTCAAATCAGCTTCAGGGCAATCTAAACCAAAACGTTTAATACAGATTGCATCTAAACCTTGTGCTTTTAATAAAGCAGGAATCTTGTAAATAGAATCTACATCACGTAATGAAATGACCGATTTTTCTTGAACATTACAAAAAAGTGCTATTTTCGCACGTTCATTTGCAGGAATACTCACTTCACTACGACAAATAAGAATATCGGGTTGAATCCCTAAGCTGCGTAGTTCTTTTACCGAGTGCTGTGTGGGTTTAGTTTTCACTTCACCCGCTGTTTTTAAATAAGGCAGTAACGTTAAATGCATGTACATTGCATTTTCATGACCCACTTTAAGACCTAATTGACGAATCGCTTCTAGGAAGGGTTGTGATTCAATATCACCGACTGTGCCACCTAGTTCAACAATCGCAATATCATGTCCTTTACCACCCGCAATGACACGTTCTTGAATCTCATTAGTAATATGTGGGATAACCTGAATCGTTGCACCAAGATAATCACCACGGCGCTCTTTAGCGAGCACTTCAGAATAAACCCTACCGGTTGTAAAATTATTACGCTTGGTCATTTTGGTGCGTATAAAACGCTCATAATGCCCTAAGTCAAGGTCCGTTTCAGCACCATCATCGGTCACAAATACTTCACCATGCTGTATGGGACTCATTGTGCCTGGATCAACGTTAATATATGGGTCAAGCTTTAAAATAGTGACATCAAGACCACGCGCTTCTAAAATAGCAGCCAGAGAACCAGCCGCAATACCTTTACCAAGTGAAGAAACAACGCCACCGGTTACGAAAATATATTTTGTCGTCATAATAAGCCTGAAAATGTAAAAGATAGAATGCGTCACTAGTTTCTTTTAACATTAAAAAAACATTAGCTTATAATAAATAAGTGATGGTTTAATGATCGTTTTTAATGAGAAGAAAATAGAACATTTAGATGGGAATGCAGTATAGCAAAACCTCTCATTTTGAACAATCTTTTATGGCTATATCGCATTAAATATGCAGAACTATTTTTAATAAAAAATGAGAATATTTAATTTAACGCAATATAATGCATATTTCCTCAAACGAATCAATAACAAGCCATTTTTCATTTATTCGTTAACTGTATTTTTTACTTCCTCCCAAATTGCATCTAACTCACTTAAACTGCACTGTTGCATGTTTTTCCCCAGCTTTGATACTGCTCGCTCAACTAAGCGGAAGCGTTTTTCAAATTTTTTATTGGCGTGGCGTAATACGGTTTCGGGGTTTGCTTTAAGATGACGTACTAAATTGACATTTGCAAAAAGAAGATCTCCAAGCTCATCTTCAATGCGTAACTGTTTTTGTTCATCACTTAAATCCGTCCGTCTAACTTCCACTAATACCTCATCGATTTCTTCGTGTATTTTAGCAACGACAGGCTCAAGTTCCGCCCAATCAAAACCAACATTAGCACAACGTTTTTGAATTTTATAAGCACGATTTAATGCCGGCAAAGCCAGTGGAATATTATCTAACACACTCTCTTGCTGATTTTGTGAAGTGGCTTTTTGCAAACGTTCTTTTTGTTTTTCAACTTCCCAATTAGCATGTATATCCTGCTCATTAGCAAAACTTTTATCACCAAACACATGTGGATGACGGCGTACTAATTTTTCATTTAAGGTCTCTAAGATATCTGAAAACTCAAACAGTCCCTGTTCTTTCGCTATTTGCGCATAAAACACCACTTGAAAAAGTAGATCACCTAACTCCCCTTTAAGATCCGAAAAATCTTGCATCTCAATGGCATCAGCAAGTTCATAAACCTCTTCAATCGTATGGGGCACCACCGAAGCAAAGGTTTGTTTTTTATCCCAAGGACACCCTGTTTCAGGATCGCGTAAGCGTTGCATGATTGAAAGTAGCGTCGCTAAGTTATCATTTACCGTCATTGTTTATTCCAATTGATTGGTTATCAAAAAAGCGGGTTCAGAAAAAGAGTAAAAAAATAGGCACAACAGCGATTATGCGGGGCCTATTGATAACCATTAATACATGCCAACTAAGCGCGTACTAAATAATCACCAATACCAATCCACTTGTAAGTGGTTAACTCTTGCAAGCCCATTGGCCCGCGCGCATGTAGTTTCTGCGTTGAAACGGCGACTTCAGCCCCTAAGCCAAATTGGCTACCATCGGTGAAACGTGTGCTGGCATTAACATAAACAGCCGCTGAATTAACGGCGTTAACAAACTGGTTTGCTAGCGTGAAATCATTGGTCAGAATACCGTCAGAATGTTGCGAGCTGTGTGTTCGTATGTGTGTTAAGGCTTCACTTAGATCTGCGACTACTTTGACCCCCAGATGCAACGATAACCACTCACGCGAGAAATCATCTTTCTGTGCAACGCTGGCATCATCACCTAAAATGGCTTTCGCCTTTGGCTCTGCCACTAAAGTGACACCCAGCGGTAATAATTGATGGGCTAACATTGGTAAAAACTCACTGGCGATATCTTGATGCACTAATAAGGTATCAAGCGCATTGCAAACTGACGGACGTTGTACTTTGGCATTTTCAATAATCGCTAATGCTTTATTCATATCCACTGATTTTTCAGCGTACAGATGGCAAATGCCAATACCCCCAATAATGACTGGGATAGTACTGTTCTCTTTACAGAATTGTTGCAGACCAGCATTACCACGAGGAATGATCATGTCTACATATTGATCCATTTTTAACAGCTCTCCCACTAAAGCACGATCCGTATTTTCAATATACTGCACCGCAGTTTTGGGTAAACCAGCAGCCACTAATGCGCCTTGAATCACCGCGACTAAAATAAGATTAGAATGAATTGTTTCTTTACCGCCCCGTAATATACTGGCATTGCCGGTTTTCAAGCAAAGTGCCGCAATATCAATGGTTACATTGGGTCGTGCTTCATAGATAACAGCAATGACACCAACAGGGACACGACGTTTACTGAGTTTTAAACCGTTTTCTAATAATTTGCTATCAAACTCTTCACCAACGGGATCACTTAAATTAATAACACCACGTAAGTCGCTAATAATGTCTGCAAGACGACCTTTATCTAATAACAGACGATCTAATAAAGCATCGCTTAAGCCCGTTTGTTTAGCCGCTTCAATATCTTTCTTATTCGCCTCTACAATCGCGCTTTCATTTGCTTCTAATGCTAAGGCAATCGTTTCTAACGCAGCATTTTTTTGTTTACTGTCCGCAATCGCTAATTCATAACTTGCTTGTTGTGCTAACTGGCCAATTTCTAATAAGTTCATTTCTACTTCCTCTGTATTTAGGCAATGTTATCTCGTTGAACATTTTTATAACAGGACTAAATCATCGCGATGGATGACCACTGTGCCATGCTCGTAACCTAATATTTCTTCTATTTTATCTGAATGCAACCCTTTAATTTTATTAATGTCAGTGCTTTTATAACGCACAATACCGCGCGCTAATTCATCGCCAATTTGATTACAGATACTAACCACATAACCGCGTAAAAAAAGCGTCTCAGTACGGATCACACCCGTAGCAAGCAAACTACTGCCCGATTGAGTTAAGGCACGTTCAGCACCTTGATCAACAAAAATCTTTCCCGCTACACGAGAACCAGCAAATATCCAGTTTTTACGCGCTTCTAATCGAGAGTGCTCAGAAATAAAACGTGTACCAACGGGTTTATTCGCAACCGCATCTAAAATAACATTTTTTTTATGACCGGAAGCAATAACAACCTCAATACCGGCACGGTGTGCAATCGTTGCCGATTCAACCTTAGTCGCCATGCCTCCCGTGCCGAGCCCCCCCCCACTCCCCCCGGCAAGAGCATGTATTTCATCGGTAATTATTTTAATTTCAGGAATCAACTTGGCATCGGGATGATGACGAGGGTCACCCGTGAATAAGCCGATTTGGTCGGTTAATAACAAGAGTTGATCCGCATCTGCTAACAAACCAACTAATGCCGATAAATTATCATTATCTCCTACTTTAATTTCCCGTGTCGCCACCGCATCATTCTCATTCACGATGGGTACAATGCGGTGTTTTAATAAAGTATTGATGGTATCTCGCGCATTTAAAAAGCGCACTTTATCGTCTAAGTCAGCACGTGTCAGTAACATCTGGCCAACATGCAAACCATAAATTTGAAAAAGGTTTTCCCATTCACGTATTAATTGTCCTTGACCCACTGCAGCTAACATCTGCTTATTGGCAATGGTAGGTTCAATATCAGGCATATTAAGGTGTTCTTTACCGGCGGCGATAGCACCCGATGTAACCACAATAATATGGTGCCCTTGTTGATGTAAAACAGCGCATTGACGGACAATTTCAACCATATGAGCACGGTCGAGTTTTGCGGTACCACTGGTTAATACACTGGTACCCAATTTTATAACAATCGTTTTTCTTTTAAAGTCAGTTTTCATAGCAGGTCATTTATTTAGAAGCCAAAAACAAAAAAACAGCAACGACAAAGTCGTTACTGTTTCAGTATATCATTGTTAACAGTTACATTTAAGCTTCTGTTAAGGTCACATCTAACGGCACGAAACAAAGTTCAGTTTCACCTTCAATCAATAATTTTAACCGTGCAATAAAGAGATCAAAAGAGTCATCAATCTGCTTTTGCTCTTTCTTTTTAATCTGACTATCAACCCAATCCCCGTCTAAATTATAGCGCCCGTTAAAACGCTCATAAGCAAAACTATTTTCATTACGGGTTAACACTAACCACCAGCCTAAAAACTCACGTTTCTCTGGTTCTTTACTATCGTCAATGCAGATCTCTAAACAATCAAAGAAAAAAACATCTCCCGTTGATTGTAATTTTCTAAAATAGGGACCTAAATCAGTAAATATTTTAAATAACCGCCCTCGGGAAGGGGGTACCAGTAACTTAGATGTCAAAGGTTATAACTCCAAAAAAAATAAAGACTTAATTTAACACTCACGCTTACAGATGTCTTGTTAACCACTGTGCAGAATAGCTTAAAGAGTTTAAATATGATTCAAAAATGGGAGCTTTATCAATAATTTTAGATTCTCCTTGACGACTTGCCTGCGCAATTAATCTAAGATCGTCACCATTACACATCACATCATCTTCATGACCAATACTCAATAAGGGTGTTTCAATACGTCTTCGATGTAAAAGTCCCTGTTTTACGAGGGATAAAGGAACACAATATTGATAAAGAATGGCATTATCTGAACAATCAATTTGCATACGCGATGCAATACAATCTAACAGCATAGGGGGCAGTTGTTTAAAGTTATCCAAATGATCAAAAACACTACCAACTGCCGCACCAACAGCAATAACCGACTTGATCAAGTTTGGCTCTAAAAAAGCTAAACGCGTGGCAATATTGCCACCAAAACGCATGCCCATTAATGCAATGCGATCATGGTCAACCCAAGGCACTTCTTTTAAATAGTGAATAATGGCTTGATGTAGGTTAGAGGAGTCTTGTTCTAATTTAATCGCGGATGAATGACCAATACCAGGCAGATCAACACTTAACATTGCAATACCCGCTGGCGCAAATTCTTTTTCATAGAGATGCAAGAAGTCACATTGTAAAGAGTCTAAACCACCACTCACTATCAGTACAGGGTGAATGGTCTTGATATCGGGTAGGTGAAGATAACATTTAATCTGCTTACCCTGAAAAGGAACCATTATCTCTTTAAGCTCCATTTTAGGATCATGCTTAAAAGATTCCCGATAACTATTAAAGGCTAAAACCTGTGCTTGTATACTCAGTTCATCGGTTTTTAGATGCGGATAACTGGCAATACTGTAGAGTTGTGATGCATTGTAATAAGCCTCTTTCGCTAACTTATCAAGCCCCTGCTGTGCAAACTCATTCGCTTTTTTCTGATAACTCATGGCATTTTTTGTCCATTCATAACTCCAATTACCAGAACGAAAACCAACGACACTGTCTAATATATCTTCGTGACTACGTTTGTTTTTTGAGGCACTGATACGCGCAAGTACATCGTAACACTCTATAATATCCACCCCTTGCCACGCCCATAACATAAACTTTAAAAGACGATACCAACCATCTTTCGATTGCCCTTCCATAATCACATTATTATGTGTATTATTTTTTTTGCTATGATCATTAGGAATAATCGTTGTCGTTTCTTGCGCATTAATTTTTTGAGAGAAGAGTTTTTCAGATAAGTTTGCAGACATAATATTCACCACAATTAAAATCAGGAATCGATATGATACAGATTACCGACAATCAACAAGAACAGCAATTATTACCGCTATTTCGTTTAGGGTTTCGCCCCTTTTTTTTAGCGGGCGCTATTTTTGCAGTTGTCAGTATGCTGTTATGGGGAATGTTACTTTCCGCGATAATAACCTTGCCCTCACAACTCCCTAGTACACTCTGGCATGCTCATGAAATGTTATTTGGCTTTGCAGGTGCAATCATTTTAGGGTTTTTATTGACGGCAGTGCAAAATTGGACGGGATACCCAGGATTAAAGGGAAAAAAGTTAGCCTTATTATTTTCCCTTTGGTTAGTCGCACGCGTTGCCTTGTTTTTGTTACCCCCCGATTTATTCTTTATCACAATGATGCTCGAGTTAAGTTGGATGCCGCTAAGTGCGCTGGTATTAGCGCAAGCTATTTTTCATGCTAAACAATGGAAAAATCTATTTTTTGTGCCGTTATTAGTGACGATGACAGTGTTAAATGCGCTTAGCTTGATAGGGTTCAAAAATTACGATTATATCATGTCGCAGCAGGCTATTTGGAGCATGCTATTTTTAGTGTTTTTTATTATTGCCATGATGGGCGGTCGTGTTATTCCTTTCTTTACCGCAAAAGGTACTGCGACTGAAAAAATTCAAGCGCTACAATGGTTAGAATATTTAGCACTGATTCCACTTTTGTTACTGGCAATATTAGTTTGGTTCCCTAGCCTCTCTGTTATTAGCGCAGGCTTAGCATTGCTTGCGGGTAGTGCAAACCTTATCCGCGTTATCCGCTGGAAACCACAAATTACATTAGCCGTACCCTTATTGTGGTCACTGCATTTAAGTTATATGTTACTTGCAACGGGGTTATTATTTTATGCGTTGGCATTATTTATACCTGGTTTTAATGCGACGACAATGATCCACTTAACGGCTGTAGGTGGCTTTGGTGGTATGATATTGGCGATGATAAGTCGTGTTTCACTTGGCCATACAGGTCGAATGCTAGCGCCTTCCAAATGGATGAGTTGTGCGTTTATGGCAACCGCTATTTCCGGTTTAGTCAGAGTAACCTTTCCCTTTCTTATGCCAGATTCAATTCTTATGGCATATTGGATAAGTATTTTATTTTGGTGTTGTGCATTTATATTATTTATTCTGTTTTACGCAAAAATGTTGCTTTCTGCACGCATTGATAAACGCCCAGGTTAAACATTCAAGGTACATCAAGGCAAGGCGTACATGATGACAAAGGTTAGACCCGCCAAAAAGTTATGTTGGTAAAGCAATACCTTGATCTTTCATTCTGGCCAACTTATAGCGTAAGGTGCGTGGACTAATACCTAATAATTCAGCAACATCTTTACGCTTACCCGCACAGCTTTGTAATGCCTCTAAAATTATTTTTTGCTCTTGATCTTTAAGCCCCTTTCCAAGTGCCATGGCTTCCTCAGGGGGCAGACTACTATCGCTATCAAGGTTTGTTTGTTCAATAACGTCAGCCTCATTCAAGGGCATCGAATCAAAAATTTGCTCAAATTGTACGTCTTCTAATATCAGAGACGATACGTCAATTTCTTGACTATCAGATAATATCAGCGCGCGTTGCATTACGTTATCTAATTCACGTACATTACCCGGCCATGGATAAGCTAATAAAAGGGATTTGGCTTGCGCCGTTAAAACAGGTGTGGCTTTAGACTGAGTCTTTGCGTGACGAGCCAATAAATGCTCAGCAAGTGGCAAAATATCACCTGTACGCTTATTAAGCGCTAAACATTGCAATGGAAAAACATTTAAACGGTAGTAAAGATCTTCTCTAAACTTACCTTCTTCAACTGCTTTTTTCACATCTCGATTACTTGTCGCAAGCACCCGAATATTGAGTTTAATTGTTTTTCGAGAGCCTAATCGCTCGACCTCACGTTCCTGTAAAACACGTAATAATTTAACCTGTAATTCCAATGGCATCTCGGTAATTTCATCTAATAAAATAGTACCATTTTGGGCTTGCTCAAACTTTCCGGGGCAAGCTTGTATCGCACCGGTAAAAGCACCTTTTTCATAACCAAAGAGGGTCGATTCCAACATACTGTCAGGAATAGCACCACAGTTAATTGCGACAAAGGGCTGCTCGCTACGGGTTGATTGATCATGCAGATAGCGAGACACGATCTCTTTACCACTTCCACTTGGTCCCGTTATCATTACTGATGCATCACTTAATGCAACTCTATCGGCCATTTTAAACATTTTCGCGCTACGACTGTCGCCATAGATAGGAGTGCGAGATTCCACTTTATTTACCGCGACATAACGACTTACTTGACTCATTAATACTTCAGGTGAAAAGGGCTTTGCCAAATAATCAATTGCACCATCTCGAATGGCATTAACAGCATCATTAATCGTGGCGTAAGCCGTCATCAACAATACCGGCAAGGTGGGGTATTTACTTTTAATATTTTTCAACAAAGTTAAACCCGACATACCACCCATCTGTATATCACTGATCACCATATCAAATTTCTTTTTATTAAGGATCAATAATGCAGCTTCTCCGCTGTCTACCTCTTCACAATGATATCCCGCTAATAATAAGGTATCGATTAACGCTTCACGTAATCCAGCATCATCTTCAACAATTAATAATCTTCCCTGTGACATATTAACCTCCTACGACTTGATTAAGGGTGACATTGTTATAGTCGCCAATACGGTGTAGTGGCAATATAAGCGTAAAGCAGCTGCCTTTACCAAACTCAGATTTAACCTCGACACTGCCTTTATGTGCTTGCGCGATGGATTGAACGACCGCTAACCCGAGACCTGTTCCCTGTGATTTAGTGGTATAAAATGCTTCCATTACTTTAGCTATATTTGCTTTTTTAATACCGGGACCATTATCCATCACCGAGATTTCAATCTGTTCTTCACCACGTTGCTGCGCACTGATATAGAGTAACCCTCCCTTACCGGTTGCTTCTACGGCATTAGAGATAAGATTGGTCATGGCACTTGCAAGCGCACTTTTATTGGCCAAAACAATCAGATCAGGGTTGGGAAAATGACACTGCAAATGGGCATCCACTCGTTGTAGCATCGTTTCACTGGCATCTTGAACTTCTTCAAAAAGCGTCACCAAAGACACCTCTTCGATAATTTTTTGATCGCCACTGCGCGCAAAAAGCAACATATCATTGACCTGAGTTTCTAAATCATTTAAACGATTCATTAATTTATTTTGAAAGCGCAAACGAGAGCTTTCAGTCAAACTTTTATTCGCTAGGTTGGCACCGTATAACATAGCGGCCGAAAGCGGTGTTCTGATTTGATGTGCCAAAGAGGCAACCATTTTACCCAGTGACGAAAGGCGCTTAAGTTTCGCGACATGTTCTTGAAGCTGACGAGTATCGGTAAGATCAGTTAAAAGAATCAGCTGCCCTGGTTGGCCATTTAACGCTGAGATAGACAGTTGAATACGACGACCATTTTTTAACGATATTTCATGACCATCATCATTCTTTGGTGCAAATGAGCGTTCAATAATATCACTCCAACGTTGCCCTTTTAAGGGTTCACCTAACAAGGCAAAGGCGACCCGATTAGCTTGTTCAACAATACCATAACCATCAATGACGATAAGACCCGATGGTAACTCATTATAAAGTTGATCCCGATAAGCAGCTTGCGCACGTAATTGTGCCAGCTCTCCCACAAATGATTCTTGGGATAGTGGTGTTTTTTCATTGTTGGAATGAATTATTTTCTTAGTATTGGTCATTTTATCACCTGCTTAAAAGTCTGCACTTACAAACCTTTAAGCAGTATCCATACCAAAAAACAAAACGCGATAAATAACAATAACTTACAATCAATACGTCACAAAAATGACAGCTAAAAACGCCTTTTAAATGAGACCGTAAATAAATGCTATATGGGCAATCAACTCACTTTGGCTAAACCATATTTTTTCATTTTTTCAACCAAAGTGGTACGGCGCATAGAAAGTAACTCAGCGGCATGAGAAACCACACCATCTTGACTATCAAGTGCTTGACGAATCATCTCTATTTCAAACTCAGTGATCTTATTTTTCAAATTCATGCCCTCGGTTGGCAAATGCCCGAGGAAACCTTGTGAGCCATCATATATATCAGCTTCTTCAACAATAACGGGGGTATCACCAAACATTCCTGACAAGGCATCACGCTCAGCAAGTAACTCCTCTTCTTCACTGTATTGAATCTGCTCTACATGTTCACCCTGTGCATCAACATGACGGTACTTAATGGGTAGCTCATTAAAATCAATTATTTTATTTGCATGCAAAATAAGCAGACGTTCTAAAAGGTTTGATAATTCACGCACATTACCCGGCCAACTATGCTGCATTAAAGAATCAAGCGCACGCTGTGTAAAGCGTAATGTGGCTTTATGATCCACCTCAAGACGTGACAATAGCACTTGTAAAAGCAATGGAATATCTTCTTGTCGGTCACGCAAAGCAGGTTTTTCAATAGGGAAAACATTGAGCCGATAATACAGATCTTCGCGGAAATCCCCCTTCTCTATCAAAGCTTCCAAATTACGATGAGTAGCGGCAATAATACGTACATCTGCTTGTAATGATTTGGAGCCACCAACACGTTCAAAGGTTCGCTCTTGTATAACACGCAATAACTTGACTTGCATTGGCATCGGCATATCACCAATTTCATCTAAAAATATAGTCCCACCAGCGGCTAATTCAAAGCGTCCTTTACGGGTAGCAAAAGCACCGGTGAAAGCACCTTTTTCATGTCCAAAGAGTTCACTTTCAAGAAGTTCGGCTGGAATAGCACCACAATTAATGGGTACAAAGGGGCCTTTTTTACGCTGAGAAATTTCATGAATAGCACGCGCAACGACTTCTTTTCCGGTACCCGACTCCCCTAAAATAAGTACATTCGCTTTACTGTCTGCAACCTGTTCAATCAAATAACGAATCTCTTGAATACGTAAACCACAGCCAACGAGTGCCTTAGTCAAATACTGACTGGCTTTGTGTAATTTTTTACCGGGATTATGAAAAGATTGACAATAATGTAACAACTGGGTCAGTTGTTCATAAACAATCGGTAAACCGACGATACCAATGTGATTATTTTGAGGTTCGCTAATGGCACTTTCAAGTGTTAAAAAGGGTAATTTAGGAAAAGTATTCAATAATGATGCGGGAATGGCATCACCAGAGATAATAGCAAGTGGTTGGCATTCATTAATACGCTTTGACAGATCTTCGATTACAACGATTTCACACTGTTCACC
>JBAHZV010000082.1:0-7622 GCA_037132845.1 Psychromonas sp. | reverse complement strand
TTTTCTGTTAAAATCTTGCCTCAAATTAGCAGGAGAATTTATTATGCAAGACAATAGCCAAATTAAAGTGATCGTCGGAATTTCTGGCGGTGTTGATTCATCTGTCTCTGCATACCTGTTGCAGCAACAGGGATATCAAGTTGAAGGGCTATTTATGAAGAACTGGGAAGAGGACGATACTGATGAATATTGTGCTGCGGCTCAGGATCTGATTGATGCGAAAGCGGTCTGTGATAAATTAGGCATTAAATTGCATACGATCAATTTCTCTGCTGAATATTGGGATAATGTTTTTGAGCATTTCCTAGCGGAATACAAAGCGGGTCGTACTCCTAACCCCGATATTATGTGTAATAAAGAAATTAAATTTAAAGCCTTTTTAGAGTTTGCGGCCGAAGATTTAGGTGCAGACTTTATCGCAACAGGCCATTACTGTCGCCGTCGTGATGTTGATGGCCATGCTCAGCTTTTGCGTGGTATTGATAAAAACAAAGACCAGAGTTACTTCCTTTATGCGGTTGGCGAAAAACAAATAGCACAAACATTATTTCCGATTGGTGAGTTAGAGAAGCCTGAAGTGCGTCGTATCGCTGAAGAGCAAGGCCTCATCACCGCCAATAAAAAAGACAGCACAGGTATTTGTTTTATTGGTGAGCGTAAATTTACCGATTTCCTACAAGAATACTTACCTGCACAGCCGGGCGATATTGTTACCCCAAGTGGTGAAGTGATAGGCCAGCATCAAGGTTTGATGTACCATACTCTAGGACAGCGTAAGGGTTTAGGCATTGGTGGTCTACAAAATTCTAATGAAAACCCATGGTATGTAGTGGGTAAAGACATGGATAATAACCGCCTACTTGTCGCGCAAGGCGCTGACCATCCGGCCCTCTTCTCCTACGGATTGATCGCAAAACAGTGTGATTGGGTGAATAGAGCAGCAAGAAAAGAATCCTTTACATGTACGGTGAAAACACGTTACCGCCAAACTGATATTCCATGTACTGTAAACCCGCTTGATGATGATACCCTAGAGGTAATTTTTGAGACACCGCAAGCGGCGGTTACACCCGGTCAATCAGCGGTATTTTATCTCGATGAAGTGTGCCTTGGTGGTGCAATTATCGAGCAACATCTACAAGAGAACCATTAATTATGTCTTATCACGATCTCCCTTCTCGTGTTATCGCCTTTGCCGCGATGATGCAAGCTGCTTATCTGGTTGATAAGATAGCAACAACCGGTTTATGCCCTAATATTGATGCATTTGAAGCATCTCTAAAATCAATTATGGCTATCGACAGTGCGAGTCCAATTAGTACCTTTGGTGGTTATGCCTCTTTAGAATTAGGCTTTAAAAGCATGATTGAACAGCTAGATAACCCTAATAAGCAACGTAATCTACAAATCACTCGCTATACCGTAGGAATGATTGCCTTAGAAAAAAAACTCACCAACAATGATTCAGCTATGAATTTATTAGGTGAACGTATTAACCAAGTTAATCGCCAACTTGCACACTTTAATATCAGCGATGAGAGCGTACTGGCTAATTTAGATGGCATCTATAAAGATATCATCAGTAACCTTGGTCCCAAAATTCAAGTCAATGGCAAACCCTCATGCTTGCAACAAGTGATCACACAACATAAAATCCGTGCATTATTATTATCGGGTGTGCGCGCTGCGGTTTTATGGCGACAATTAGGCGGTCAACGCCGTCAACTATTATTCTCTCGTAAAGCAATGATTCACCAAGCAAAGCAAAATTTACAACGAATATAAAAACAGCAAAAAAAAATGCTAACAGCGAATACAAAAATCATCTGTTTTATAAGATAAGCACACGACGATTAAAACAACCTTTTTAGGAGCAACAAATGGAACTTTCAGGACTAACAGCTGTATCACCAGTTGACGGCCGTTACGGTAGTAAAACTGCAATTTTACGCGATATTTTTAGTGAATTTGGTTTAATCAAATTCCGCGTACAAGTTGAAGTGCGTTGGTTACAGAAACTAGCACAAACAGACGGTATCGCAGAAGTTCCTGCTTTTTCAGATGCTGCCAATGCACATCTCGATGCCATTATTGAAAGTTTTTGTGAAAGTGATGCACAACGCGTAAAAGATATCGAAGCGACCACCAACCATGATGTCAAAGCCGTTGAATATTTTCTTAAAGAGAAAGTAGCAGATTTCGCTGAATTACATGCTGTTTCCGAATTCATCCATTTTGCATGTACTTCTGAAGATATTAATAATCTTTCTCACGCGCTGATGTTAGGCACGGCTAAAACGGATATTATTATTCCTTACTGTCACCGTGTTATTGATGCAATTAAAGCCAAAGCGATTGAATGCAAAGCGATGCCGATGATGTCTCGTACACATGGTCAGCCCGCATCTCCTACGACATTAGGCAAGGAGATGGCCAACGTCGTCGCACGTCTACAGCGTCAAGTTAAACAAATTGAAGCAACAGAAATGTTAGGTAAAACCAACGGTGCTGTTGGTAACTACAACGCTCACCTTAGCGCTTACCCAGAAATAAACTGGCAAGAGTTCGCGGAGCAATTCGTGATCAGTCTTGGGGTTACATTTAACCCTTTCACGACCCAAATTGAACCACATGATTACATTGCAGAACTATTTGACGCGATGGCACGTTTCAATACGATATTATTAGATTTTGACCGTGATATTTGGGGTTACATTTGCCTTGGTCACTTCAAGCAAAAAACCATCGCCGGTGAAATTGGCTCTTCAACCATGCCACACAAAGTAAACCCCATCGATTTTGAAAACTCTGAAGGCAATTTAGGTTTAGCCAACGCTATCTTTGGTCATCTTGCTTCTAAATTACCTGTTTCTCGCTGGCAGCGTGATTTAACCGATTCAACGGTATTACGTAACTTAGGTGTCGCGATTGGTTATTCTATTATTGCTTATGAATCTAGCCTAAAAGGTATCAGCAAACTCGAAGCCAATGAAGCCAACATGCTTAAAGACTTAGATTCAAACTGGGAAGTGTTGGCTGAGCCAATCCAAACAGTCATGCGTCGTTATGCCATCGAAAAACCATACGAAAAACTAAAAGAGCTAACACGTGGTAAACGCGTAGATGGTCCTGGTATGAGCGAGTTTATCGATACACTTGAACTACCTGATGCGGTTAAAGTTGAACTTAAAGCAATGACACCCGCTTCTTACATTGGTCAGGCGATTGAACTTGTAGATAAGATGGTTTAATCAAACCTCATAACAATGAGTAATACCAAAGGAATTAATTAAGTGATCAATGATTGCGAAGGATAAATTAACGGTAACAAGACGTGAGTTGCAGGAGATAGTTATCCTCACTTCAAAACTCACAACGCAGTTAAGGTTGATTTAAACGAGCAAGGGTGATCACCTTTTTAGTTCCTTTGGTATAATATGCTAAGGCAACCTACGGGTTGCTTTTTTTGTGTCTGTTTATCCAAATTAAAAGGAGTGTAATACGCTATAGTTCATATATATAACAATCAAATAGTGATAACAACAGGTGAAAAAAACACACTGCTCATACCTTGTTGAATTTTACATCTTGAAAAATAACAGACATCAACACCTCACTACCAGCATGACTTTTATAAAGTAAACCCTTACAATGCAAAATAGATATCTACTTTTCAGAGGCTTCAAATGTTTGAACTTAATTTAGAAATAAACAACTTTCTTGATACCTATTGGCAAAAAAAACCAACGGTTATCAAGCAAGGTTTTATTGATTTCATGGATCCAATATTGCCAGATGAAATTGCAGGACTGGCGATGGAAGAGGAAGTTGAAAGCCGCCTTGTTTACCGCGATGAAAAAGAACAATGGCAAGCTGAATGTGGTCCCTTTGAGAGCTTTGAAAAACTAGAGAAAGATGGTGCAACGCTACTTATTCAAGCGGTTGATCATTGGCATGAAGATGCACAACAACTAGTACGCCCTTTCCGATTTTTACCTAACTGGCGAATTGATGACCTGATGATAAGCTACTCAACGGTAAACGGTGGAGTAGGTCCTCATATTGATAATTACGATGTGTTTATTATTCAAGGGCTTGGTAAACGCCACTGGCGTGTTGGTGACAAACTACCCATTGTTGAATTCGCAGCACATGGCGCACTCAAACATTGTGAAAGCTTTGACGCGATTATTGACGTTGAACTTGAGCCGGGCGATATATTATATATTCCGTGTGGCTTCCCTCACGAAGGCTATGCCATTGAGCCCTCTATGAATTACAGTGTTGGATTCCGAGCACCAGACCAAAATGACTTGCTAAGTAGCTTTGCTGACCACTTAATCGATACCAATGAAAATGCCGAACGTTATACCGATAGAGTAATGCAAGTGCGTGAAAAAGCAGGGCAAATAGAAAGACAAGAATTACAAGAGTTACACCGAGTAATGCTGGCAAATTGTGCCACAGCAGAGCAATTGATCCCGTGGATGGGAAAAATGCTCAGTGAGGCAAAACATGATTTAGATATTGCACCGCCAGAAATGCCACTGACTAATGAACAAGTGCTTACCGAGTTAAATAATGGAAATCAATTTCTGCGCTTAGGTGGTTTGCGCGCCATTTATTTTGAGCAAAATCCATCGTTGATATTTATTAACGGCGAGCAATTTGATTTTGAAGACGCGAGCGAAGTGGGGCAAATTTTATGTGATCAAGATGAAGTTGCTAGCGAATTGTTGACCTTATTAGACGACAATCAACACGCACAAAATCTGTTCACATTATTAATTAATAAAGGCTACTGGTACGCACTATAATAAAAAATAAAAATACGCTCGGTTTAAAACACAGAGTGTATTTAATTAAGCAGATTCATCGTACCGAGATAAAGAGAGATTGTTCCTACCAGTGTCATAAACACACCCGGCAAGTAAAACAGTATAATTTGGCTACTTTTATACATTAATAACTTTTTAGCAATGCCCGCATAACTGATCATGATAAACATATCGATCACAAGCCAAAGCCCTAAAAATATCATGGACTGCTCTATAAAGGGCTGCTCACTAACAATAAAAGAAGGTAAAAAAAAAGTATATCTTTAGGGTTTGATAAGCCTACTTTCATGGTCCGCCAAAAACAGTCATGATGATGTGATTGAGAAATGTTTTGGCGCTGTTTATTTAATAAAATAGAAACACCTAAATAACCAAGGTATACACCACCAACAACCCTGCCCCAATCTAGCAGAACCTCATTAATGGTCAAAGCAAAGTACAGCGCCATTAAAGAGCAAGCCAGCAATAAAAAAGCAGAAATTGCGCCCCCTAAAATAGTTCCGGTCGGCCAACCATGTTTTGAATCAGAGATGACTAATGCGATAACGGGCCCAGGTGATGAAATAAGCAGTGTGATTGATAATGCGTAGGTAAGGTATAAAGAAATCATGAATATTTTCCAGTAAAAATCAATCTAAAATGCGCTTTGCTTGCCAATATTTACTTTTCCAATAAACATTATCGAGCGATGAAGTGATCACTCCTTTGCTATATGATGCATGAATAAATTTATTATTGCCAATATAAACCCCGACATGGCGAATATTCCAGCCGGTTTTAAAGAAGACTAAATCAGCAACTTGTAATTGACTTTTATGAACTAAAAATCCTTCCTGAACTTGTTTTTCTGTCGTGCGTGGTAATTTAACATTAAAACTCTTCAGGTAAATATGTTGTACCAATGCGGAGCAGTCGATGCCTTTTTTACTGTTACCGCCAAATCGATAAGGTGTACCTTGCCAATAGTGAAATTCTTTATGCAGTTGTGCTAAAAACAAAGTGCTTTGTTCTTTGTTTAAAGATTGCTGTACAGTGCTATTTTTAAATAAAGCGCTGTTCTCTTTACTTAAAGTTTGATCTACAGCGCTGTTTTTAGAGGATGTAGAACAACCTCCCATCAGGAAAATTGACAGCAAGATAATACTTAACCGAATCATCTAGTAAGACTAAGCTCAGTCATCAATTTGACATGACTATCGTTATCGTTCAAACAACTAATATAATTAAATTGATGGCCTCCAGACTGTAAAAATAGGGTCTCATATTCAATGGCCATTTCTTCCAGCGTTTCCAAACAATCAGTAGAAAATGCAGGGCAAATAACATCAACAGAAGTACACCCTGTTTTAGCTAATGAAACTAATTCTAAATCAACATAAGGCATTAACCACTGCTCTCTCCCAAAGCGTGATTGATAAGCCAATAAATATTGAGATTCATTTAAGCCCAGTTGCTTTATCACTAATTCAGCGGTGCGTTCACATTGAAATTGATAAGGATCTCCCTTAGTCACATAACGTTTAGGAATACCATGAAAGGATAAAATTAACTTTTCAGATTGACCTTTCTCCGCCCACTGTTTTTGTATTGACTGACATAATGCATCAATATATAAAGGGTGATCATGATAATCATGTTTAAAATAAATTGATGGGAAATCAATTTGTTTATGAATGAAGTTTGCGATTTGATCAAAAACTGGTGCACTAGTAGAAACAGAATATTGCGGATAAAGCGGTATAATAGTGACATCCGTCACCCCTTCATCTTTAAATAAGGCCATTCTATCTGCAATAGAGGGATGCCCATAGGACATCGCAAAATCACAGCGAACAGCTTTATCTTCCATATTAATAGCTAATTTATTCGTTAACCGCTCGGTAAAAAAACGCAGTGGGGAACCTTTTTCAGTCCAAATTTTTTGATATATTTTAGTTATTTTTTTAACACGTAGAGGGAGAATGATGAGATTTAACAGAGGCAACCAAAGCCATCGAGGTCGATCAACGACTCGCTTATCCGATAAAAACTGCTTTAAAAAAAAACGGACGCTTTTTTCATTATCATGTTCAGGTGTACCTAAATTTACTAATAAAACAGCACGCTTTTTTTTCATATTCTTCAATTAATCCAGTTAAAAAGGAAACTTAGCACTTTTTAATAATACCATGTTAGATAAATTAATTGTGATGCTACATTACACTTGTAGGCATAATTACCTAAAAATATCGATTATTAAAATCTGCAGAAAGATCAAACTACGCCCTCTTTTATTGTTAATACCATTACACTTAATTAAATGCTCAATGGTTATCGAGAAATACAAAATATATCAAAGTACATAATGGAGTCATCGGTGGTTATTGCAATTGAGAGCAATGCAGACATCCTCTCTTTCAGCGAGTAGGAAATTTAGATAGTTAGGGTATAACATCACTTCATTTAAGTCAGTGATCACTCACAACCAATAGATTAATAGTGCTAGCGTAGAATTTAGGGGTGATAAAATTTTAGTGTGGCGAACAATACTTTCACAGGCAAGGTAGGCATTAAAAAAGGGGCGCACAGCCCCTTTATAATAACATTGTATATATTAATGATTAACCAAGAATAGCTTGTAGCTCAGCACTAATGACATCAACCGCTTTAGTACCATCAAATTGATGGTGAGCACCGTTCCCTTGCGCTGCTTCTTTTTGGTAATAAGTGATTAATGGTGCCGTTTGTGTATGGTATATTTCAAGGCGTTTACGCACAGTTGATTCTTCATCATCAGGGCGGATA
>JBAHZV010000021.1:0-37169 GCA_037132845.1 Psychromonas sp. | reverse complement strand
GTGATCACCCTTGCTCGTTTAAATCAACCTTAACTGCGTTGTGAGTTTTGAAGTGAGGATAACTATCTCCTGCAACTCACGCCTTGTTACCGTTAATTTATCCTTCGCAATCATTGATCACTTAATTAATTCCTTTGGTATTACCTAACAACTGCTTGCATGTTGATCCTTCAATGATAACGGGTATAGATCTCTATCCCACGATAAATAAGAGTGAGAAAAATAAACTCCTTTAATACACCAACCTATGTTAATTTATTGTTAAGGGGCCATCGTTCTTTATTTAAGCTACTTTAAAAGTACCATCATAAATATATGTTGGACTGACAAATAAAATAAACGATAGACAATAATCGCCCAGTGTTTATTAACGGAGAATTTATGAAAAAACATCTAAGTACCATTGGCATTCATAATGTTGAAGATATTCAACGTTATAGCCTTCGCAAAGAAGGTGAGTATGATATTTTAAAGGTATATTTTAAAAAAAATGGTCTTTCAATATTAGCCCGAAGCAGTAAATTTAAATTTCAACGTCAGCACAAAAAAGTAAGTGGAGGATTTCAAGGCGACTCCTTTACAAATTTATCTGAAATAAATCCAACACTGCGTAGTATTATTCAGGAATTAGATGCGCTAACCGTAGAGATTAAAAGTGAAAAAGAAATAAAAGAACAGTTATTAGGTGACTTAAAACACCTTGAAGCAGTGGTTTCAAATAAAATAAAAGAGATGGAAGAAAAAATATCACGTCTATAAATTCACATATAGACATAAAAAAGACCGATAATGAAAAGAGGTAAACGAGTCTATATTTACTTATTCACTGCGCTTGGACTTTTCCTAGTGAATCAAATATTTTAGATGAACAAGCAAAAAAAATGGTAAACCAGTGAAGATTTACCATTTTCTAAAAAATTTTCAGCTCAATTAAGGAGCTAATATATCAATGCAACTTAAATTGCGACGATATTTTCTGCGTTAGGGCCTTTTTGACCTTGGCTTACAGTAAACTCTACTTTTTGGCCTTCAGCTAAAGTTTTGAAACCTTCGCTTGCGATAGCGCTAAAGTGAGCGAATACATCTGGACCATTTTCTTGCTCAATAAAACCAAAACCTTTAGCTTCGTTGAACCACTTAACTGTACCTTGAACTTTAGACATAATAATATCCTGTATTTTAATGTTAGATTGCCTTTATAGAGGCGTTGATAGCGTAAAAACAGACTGGAACTTAAAAACTACAGAGCGATATATTATAAATAAAATTACGAAATGGAGAATGTAAACAAAAGGCTTTCTTTCTGCTAACGCTCACTTTATAGAATCTCGGCTGAAAGTCAATGATAGTCAAACAAACAAACGTCTAATTGATCACCCGTTTACTGACTTTGGTCAATAATAAAGAATAAAGAATAGGAAACAGCATTGCTTACACTCGCTACCAATCAAGGTACTTTACCCAGTTGCTGACTCGTATAGCAAGACAAATTCGTATTTGATAACATTAATAATGACGACATTTATTATTTGAATCTTAGATATATTTTAAAGGCCCACAGGCGAATTTCGCCACCAAAATAATTAAAGCCAGCAACACTTTGACCTTATTTCACCATAGCAACTTGCTTATTTCACCGTAGCAACTTGAATGATGTTACTTTTTACTAACAATCTTTCACGGTAAGTGCATTATGTTTACCATACAAATACACTACAAATAACACCACTATTATTACTTGTTTTTTAAACTACATGTTCTCTCATTGCTCAATTTAATTGTTAATTTATTCATTTCAATATTAAATTTCTTGTTTTGAAACAATTTAAATGTATCAATCCCCTTATATAATGATTATTGTCGTGAATAAGTCATCTTGTAATAAAGTAATACAAGTGATATAAAATATACAATATTATAGGGTCTGAATAATGATCCCCTGCTGTGCAAGTAGGATCCGTTGTATCACCATTTGAGCAATGATGATTGTTACAGCTATATGTTTCTTTTAAGTGTTCTCATGAGCCTGATTTTATGGTGCCTTATTGAGAATAGACGCAAATTTAAGTATAAAAATTAACTCCATATATGAGGTATAAAATGTCTACTGACAAGTCTTTTGACGCAATTAAAGCGATCAAATTAGAAAATGACAAATCTGCTGGTAACCTGATTGATGTCATGCCAGTTAAAGTTGAAAAAGCTGAGACCGATCTTTCTTTTCTTGATAACTTAAGCGTTGATCACCCACGTTTATTAATTCAAAGTAAAGATCTTCCCGCATTCAGAGCAAGCCTTAAAAAGGATGCAAGCTACTGTAAATTTGACGCTTTCATGAATAATTCAACGAATAAATTCTTGGATACAGCACCTTATGCAGAGCCTAAAGCATACCCAGCTGAAACCGTTGGTAAAGCTTCTTTATGGCGTCCTTTTTGGCGTCAAATGTATGTAAGTTGTCAAGAAGCATTTAATGCGACACGTAACCTCTCAATTGCAGGTGTTGTGCTAGAAGATGATGCCATCATCGCTAAAGCAAAAGCTTGGACATTAGAGCTCGCATCTTACGATCCTGACGGCGTAACATCTCGTGGTTACAATGATGAAGCGGCATTCCGTGTTATCGCAGCGATGGCTTGGGGTTATGACTGGCTACACGCATACTTTTCAGACCAAGAGCGTGAAATTGTAAAACAAGCTTTGATCGTTCGTTTAGAAGAGATCATGCATCATCTTAAAGTGACGATTGACCTGTTAGCGAACCCACTTAACAGTCACGGCGTACGTAGTATTAGCTCGGCGGTTATTCCAACCTGTATCGCGCTTTACAATGAATACCCGAAAGCACGTGAATACATTGAATACTCAATTGAGTACTATGCAGTACATTACCCACCATGGGGCGGTAAAGATGGAGCATGGGCTGAAGGTCCAGATTACTGGAATACACAGATGGCATTTTTAGGTGAGTCTTTTGACCTTCTTAAAAGCTATACATCTATCAACATGTTTAATAAAGAGTTTTATAAAAATACTGGCGATTTCATTCTTTACTGTATGCCAGTGCACTCTAAACGCGCAAGTTTCTGTGACCAATCAAGTATTGGCGACTTCCCGGGTTTAAAATTAGCTTACAACATTAAACATTTTGCAGGAATAAATAATAAACCTGAATACATTTGGTATTACAACCAACTAAAAGCGCGTGATACAGAAGCACACACAAAATTCTATAACTTTGGTTGGTGGGACTTTGGTTACGATGATCTACGTTTTGACTACTTGTGGAACGATATGCCAGAAGTTAAGCCGTCAAATGATCCGTTGCTTAAAGTATTCCCAATTACAGGTTGGGCCGCATTCCACAGTAATATGCTAGATCGTAAAGAACATGTACATATGGTTTACAAATGTAGTCCATTTGGTTCTATCAGCCATTCACATGGCGACCAAAATGCATATACATTACATGCATTTGGTGACACGCTAGCATCCATCACTGGTTACTACGGTGGTTTTGGTGTGGACATGCATATCAAATGGCGTCGTAGAACGTTCTCTAAAAACTTGCCATTATTTGGTGGTAAAGGTCAATATGCAGAGAATACAACGACTAAATTTGAAGGTGAGCATCAAGATCGTTACTGTATTGAGGCAGGTGGTAAAATCAGCGATTATGATACTGAATCTGAAGTGTTATTTGTTGAAGGTGATGCCACTACATCATACCAATTCCATAACCCTGAACTGACTTCTTACAAACGTAAAATCTGGTTTGCAAAAGGTAAAGTATTTGTAATGCGTGATACTGCAACACTTGATACTGAACAAGATCTTACTTGGTTATTACACACAACATTCAAAACTGAAACATCTGCACAGTCATTCAAAATTATTGGTGACAATGCACTATTAGACGTAACGTTCATTAACGATAGCAAAAACGATCTTCTATCGATTGAAAATGTTGAAGGTTTCGGTGAAGTTGACCCAAGTGAATTTAAAGATCTTGAAGTTCATCGTCATGTTGAAGCTAAATTCAAAGCACAAAAAGAACATGATGTTTTGACGTTATTAGTACCAAGTAAAATAAAGGGTCCTAAAACTGAAGTTTCACATAAATTAGTTGGTAATACATTAGAGCTAACAATCGATGGTGAGCTCGTTACTATCGAACTGTAACTTTATAACCCATCTTGGGATTACAAAGCAATTAAGAAAGCCACCTCTATTATTATAGGTGGCTTTTTTATGGCAATAACCTTTTAAATGAGCAAGATCACCCCGGAAAAAACAGCACCTCATTCAGCCAATTTGTCGATATGCTCACGGATTATATTGCTTTAATATTTTACAATTATTCGTTATTTTTGTTATATTTTTAGGTTTTCCATTTAACTTCGATATAATGGTTTAATGATCCGCAATAATGGCGTCTATGATTATCTTCCCAGGTTTTCCCTTCACCCTGTAGGTAGCAACATAAAAAGACAGAACAATACTATTCAATAATTTACCACAAGTGTTAATTGCATAAGGTTTTTCGATTAAACAACAAACTCTTATTTAATAATCAGAGTTAAGTTCTCTTAGCTTCCCCTTATTCAGAATACTATATTTGATATTTTCCTTAATACTTATTATGTGACGGTTTATGATTTTTTCTAAAAAAATGCTATTACAAAATGCATCTCTTGCATGGCCCATGACTTGCAATGCAATATTGATGCAATCAGTCACTATCATTGATTTGCTAATGATTGCTTCTCTGGGGGAATCTCAAGTGGCTGCTTTTGGTATTGCAGGCGCTATCATTACGTTTATTATCGGCATTCAGTTTTCAATCGCGAATGGTACTCAATTAGTTCTTTCAAGGGCTGTTGGTGCAGGCAATAAAAAGAATATTGGTTTAGTCATTGCCTCTGCTTGGGTAACCAATCTTGGTTTCTCTTTACTGGCGCTCATTACCCTACTGCTACTAAGCTCCCCACTTATTGATAGCATCACTCAGGATGCCTTCGTTGCGTCGCAAGCGAAGAGTTATGTTGGAATATCATTACTATTACTACTTTTCTCCTCTGCCTCACAAGTTATGATTGTTTATTTCAATTCCACTCAAAAAACACGTATTCCATTATATGGTTTCATGATTGAAATACCCTGTAATGTCGTTTTTAGTTTTATTCTTATTTATGGACTTTGGGGAGCGCCAGAATTAGGACTTGCAGGGGCCGCATGGGGAAGTGTTATGGCAATTATCATTCGTTTTTCTTACCTTGCTTATCGCTTTTATCAAGAGAAAAGACAAGGCAATGTTATTGGATTTAGCATATTAAGTAAGACATCTATTATCACCCATATTCAAGAAGTTGTTCCTATTGTGGCAAACTTTATTGTTTTATTAACTGGGTTACTGTTATTTCAAATGCTCTTTGCCCAACTATCGATAGCATCTTATGCCGCTATCACTTTGGTTTTACCCTGGATAAAAATCGGTTCAATGTTTGCCAATACATGGGCACAAGCGAGTACCATTATAGTCAGTCAATACATCGGTAAGAACGAGCAACATAAAATACCTGAATTTGTACATCAATCGTTAATTGTTACCCGTATTATTTCAGTGTTCATTATGCTCATTTTTTATACTTTCAGTGAGCTTGCTCCATTTATATATTCAAACTTATCAACTGAGACATTAAATGCATTAGCCATTATTGCCCCCATTTATATCTTCCTGCCTTTAATCCGTACCAACAATATGTTTTGTGGCAATATGATCCGCGCAATGGGAGACAGTTACTTAATTGTACGTATCAATATCATTACTCAATGGATGATTGCTTTGCCCTTATGCGCGCTGATGATTTATATTGAGGCACCGCTTTATATTATATTTGGCATTATTTTGTTCGATGAAATATTAAAATGTCAGCCCTTTAGAAAAACATTACAGAGACGTTTATACAAGTATAAAAATGACAACTTAACAGTACAGGAATGAATTCAACTCTCCACTCGTTGAATTTTTCATCTTGAATGGTAATAGGTAGATGTGTTTCATGGATTACAGTACGATTATTTTTGAGTAAAATAATCAAGAAGATAAAAACCACCAATAGTGGTAACCATTAGTGGTTTTTTAAAACCATATCATCCTTGCAATGGTACAATCAGCAGATCAACCAGTGCAGTATTAACAAGATTTCCGGCCGATGGTTTTAGGCGGCTCCAAAAATCATGGTGATGCCCACAAACGATAAGATCGATATCGGTGGCTTTCACCGATTCCTCTAAATCATGGCTAATATCGCCCTTGATAAGGAATTTATTTTCAATCGAATAATCGATGTCGGCAGCTAGGTCATCTAACCTTTTACTGAGATCACTTGAGGTTGTATGGGCGGGCTCTAACCCGCCAAGATTCATATCCATTAAATCACCAAATCCAGCTTCCTCAGTAATTCGATTATTGATATGGATTAGCGAAATTTTAGCATTTAATGCCTTCGCCAGCTTTACGCCTTTATCAATAACTTTCCGGCTTCCATCATGAAAATCGACAGTAATTAAAATATGTCTATAACTCATAACGTCTCTCCTTATTAATACGCCCATCACAATATTAACACAAAATAAAGATTTAATTTTGTGTTGCGCCAGTTTTACATCAAATATTTTAAAAATATTATTGTTTTTTATTAATAACTTAAGATACAAAAAAGATAATTAAGAATAATAATCAGTTCTAAAATTAATTCTTATTTTATGTTAATGAAATGAACACAAAAATCGAAATGGATACTAAGGATAATCAGATAAGAAATACTTTATAACAAGCTACCTGACTAAAAAATAGCGAGTTAATTAAAAAATGAGCAAACATGAATACTGCGCACCTGAATAATGTGCATTTTAAGATAAGGCTGTTGGAGCATGCTCTTAATATAATTTATAAGATAAAATGCATTCCTATTGCTTGTCAGTGGTAAGGTTGCCAGCATAAAAAGTACGAATCACTTTTGCCATACTCACTTTCTAAATCAAGTTGATAAAGGAGTCGATAAGCTTGTAACTTGAAGCCTCCTATTTTACAGCGCTAACGATTAACGGATACGTTCAAAAAGCAAATCCCAGACGCCATGACCTAAACGATTACCACGCTTCTCAAATTTAGTCAGAGGACGCCAATCAGGACGCGGTGCGTAATCCTGTTCAACTGTATTATTAAAATCATTGGCCGCTCGCATCACTTCTAACATATGCTCAGCATAGGGTTGCCAATCTGTTGCCATATGAATAACACCACCAATGGCCAGTTTATGACGCATATTTTCAATGAAAATGGGTTGTACAATACGACGCTTGTTATGTCGTGCTTTATGCCATGGATCAGGAAAATAGAGCTGGAATGTCGCCAAACTTTTTTCAGGAATCATATGCTCTAGGACTTCCACCGCATCATGCTTCATTACCCGTAAATTAGTCACTCCCGCTTCATGTGCATCAGCAAGACAAGCACCAACACCCGGACCGTGCACTTCAATACCAATAAAGTTTTTTTCTGGTGCGTTTAAGGCCATCTCTATTAAAGATTTTCCCATACCAAAACCAATCTCTAACACCACGGGTGCTTCACGACCAAAAACATCAGTAAAATCAATTGCATCTTCTTTATAATCAATGCCCATGCTTGCCCATAATGTATCGGTAGCACTTTGTTGGCGATTGGTCATGCGCCCTTCACGTTTTACAAAAGAGCGTATTTTACGCATATATTTTTGCTCTTGAGCCCCCTCTTTAGATGTTTCATTTTTATTTTTTTGCAGGGGTTGTTGATCTGTCATTTTGTTACCTTAAATGGGGGCTTTATTTATTTGAGCGCATTATATACCCGTTATCATTTAAGATGCAAAATTCAGCAGACACATTTATTACTCTATTATCACGTATTTTAGAGAGACATAGGATATGCAGATAGTTTTTGTATTTCTAATTCTGTTATGCTTCGCAACCTTTAAAGTTAACACCAAGGTTGCACGTGCAAAATATAAATTTTAACCAGAGAATCATTGATTGGCATGGTCTGCATGGGCGCAAAACCTTACCATGGCAAATAGATAAAACACTTTATAAAACCTGGATAAGTGAAGTCATGTTGCAACAAACACAAGTTGCCACTGTGATCCCCTACTTCAATAAATTCATGCGCTCTTTTCCAACCGTGTCTTACCTTGCTAATGCATCGATTGATGAGGTATTACACCTCTGGACAGGTCTTGGTTATTACGCCAGAGCACGCAATCTACATAAAGCAGCCATTGCTATTCGAGATCAGTTTAACGGTAAATTTCCTGAAAACTTTGATGATGTGATAGCACTCTCAGGCATCGGAAGATCAACAGCAGGTGCTATTTTATCGTTAACACTCGGCAAAAATTTTGCTATTTTAGATGGTAATGTAAAACGCGTCCTAACACGTCATCAAATCATTGAAGGATGGACAGGTGAAAAACGTGTTGAAAAGCGCTTATGGCAGCTTGCTGAGCGCTTAACACCCACTAACCAGACTAATATATTTAATCAAGCGATGATGGATATGGGCGCGACAATCTGTACACGCAGTAAACCGAAGTGTACGGAGTGCCCCGTTAATGATGATTGCCTTGCCCTTAAGAATGACAGCATGACCCATTACCCAACACCCAAATCGAAAAAGAAAATCCCAGTGAAAGCAGCGGTGATGCTGGTATTATGTAAAAATGGTGAAGTTATTCAATTGCAACAGCGCCCACCCACGGGTATCTGGGGAGGCTTATGGTGTTTTCCAGAGTTTGAAAGTATTGATGATGCATTGCAATCTTTGCATGAACAACAGATTCCAACGGATCAACAAACGCAATTACCAACTTTTCGACATACCTTTAGTCATTTCCATTTTGATATCTCAGCACTATTAATTGAGATTAATTACCACGAACGACCACAAGTGATGGAAGATTCAGGCTCGCTTTGGTATAACTTACAATGCCCACAAAAAATTGGCTTAGCGGCAGCCACCAAAAAAATATTAAACACGGTTAATAAAAAATTAAATAAAAACTAATAAGCACTTCCTAATAATTGAAGTTTTTTTATAAAATAAACAAAAATGCTCAGCACGAAGTAATTTAGTTCAGAGCAATTAATGAGTAAATATTTAAGGAATATATATGTCACGCAGCGTATTTTGTAGCTATTTAAAAAAAGAAGCACCTGGTCTTGCTTTCCAACTTATCCCTGGTGAGCTTGGCAAACGCATATTTGATAATATTAGCCAAGAGGCATGGAGCGAATGGCAACAAAAACAAACCATGTATATCAATGAAAAGAAATTAAATTTAATGAAAGCGGAAGATCGTAAGATTATTGAAGACATTATGATCGCTTATCTATTTGAACATAAAGACATCAATATTGAAGGTTATACACAAGAAAAGTAACCTTGCGCTCACAAATGACACAACAAATGTTCAATGTACAAGCAAACACTATAAAAACAGCATAAAAGCGTAGAAATAGGTTGACGATAGAAGCGAAAATCTATTTAATACGCCTCGTTCCCTGAACAACGCGTCACTAACTAAGTCTACTTTATTAGTCAGCAACGCTTAAGAACAGATAAAATTTTTGCTTCGTTAGCTCAGTCGGTAGAGCAGAGGATTGAAAATCCTCGTGTCCTTGGTTCAATTCCGAGACGAAGCACCATATTTAGTGTTATCAAAATGATTAATTTCAATTGGTAAAGAGAGTGCAAATCTCTCCCCTGTGATTCAGCTTCTAATTTAAAGTTATAAGACGAAACATAAGGTTTAATTTGACGGAAATATTTTCCAGTCAAACGGTGCAAATGCACACATTTTCGTGTGCCGACTTAGCTCAGTCGGTAGAGCAACTGACTTGTAATCAGTAGGTCACCAGTTCGATTCCGGTAGTCGGCACCATTTACAATGCATCTTAGATGCTAAAATATTACTTATCAATTCAGTCTCTTATAAATTAATAGAATGGCTAAAGTAATTAAAAAGTTTTGCTTCGTTAGCTCAGTCGGTAGAGCAGAGGATTGAAAATCCTCGTGTCCTTGGTTCAATTCCGAGACGAAGCACCATCATTCAAACCCTAAGTGACTCGTTTACTTAGGGTTTTTTTGTACCTGAAACGGACTGACTCCTTGCTTCAACTTTTAATTTTAAATCCAAGAGCCAAAACATGAGAATGGAATTTTAGTGAGGGATAATTGCACATGTGAAATATGAATCTAATGTTTAATAAAAACGTCATATAAAGACCTACAATAAAAAAACCTAGATAAAGTATGTAATTTACTAGGTCTTTTAGTTTAAACGCTAATTGGAGGCTTTATCGTCCTGTTACTATATTACAAAGGGCAGTTTATCATCGGTGCGACTCTCTAATAGTTTAACCCACTGTATAGCACGATCCTTGATTGTTGGGTTTTTAACCAGTTCAGTGGCAATATTTTTCGCTTGTTGATATTTTTTTAGTGCAAACAAAGCTTGCACTTGAGTAAGTGCTACCTTACCTTGTAGCTCTTTATTTTTAGATTTTACTGCCGCCAATACCTGAAGTATTTTGTCATAACGACCTAACATATAAAGCAACTGAGCTTGTACTAAGTAGTGTCGAGTATTACCACTTAACCGAGCGCTTTTTCCCCAGTATTGTTGCGCTTTGTCATGCTCACGAGCAGCTTGCCAAAAATGCGCTAATTGTTGGTAGCTTTTAGCATTACTCCTGACTTTTTTATCCTTCATTGCAGACTCTAACAATACGGCGGCTTGATAAGGCGCACCTAAGTAAGAGCGAAAATAAGCAAGTTGTCTAATTTCAGTACTACTTACCATAAAACCGAGCTGATAAGCTTGCTCATAGGTTGCCAGCGCCTTTTTATCTTGTTTTAACAAACGGTAAGTTGATGCGAGTTGCATCCACCAGCGCTTATTACTGGCATCATGTTGAGTTAATTTGATCAATACTTTACTGGCATTACGATAGGATTTTAGTTCATACAACGCACTTAATTGCAAAACATGTAGGCTTTGATTAAATTTACCACTTAATTTGATGGCATTACGTGATGCATTTACCACCTGAGTCCAAGATTTTTTTTGATAATAGCCAAGCGCCAAATGTTTATAGAGATCTTCACTTGCTTCTTCTGCTATTAAGGTTTTATATAACTGAATCGCTTTAGTCGGTTGTTTTTGATTGAGGTATAAATCTGCGAGCATTCGCTCGGTTTGGCGTTGCTCAACATCAGAAAGAGCATTAATTTCCACCGCCAGCAACAATGACTGCAAAGCCTTTTGTTCCTTGCCCATTTGCCAATAGACATTACCTTGGAAACGTTTTATATAGGCTTTTTCGAAAGCGCTCCGTGGACGAATTTTATTAACCGCTAATAATGTTTGATTTAATTTATCGAGTTCATATAACTCAAATACAGCGCTCATTTGTCGACCAATCTGTGCACTTAATGAATACTTATTGGAGGCATACAATTGCTGGACAAAAAGCAATGAAGATAAAAAGAGTAGTGTAGATTTAAAGACTAATTTCATTTTGTATTCTCCAGTTGGAAGTCAAGACGAATTTTTTGACCCTGTTGGACAACCGCCTCACCATTCACTAACATTGGTTTATATTTCCATCTTTTAAGTGCACGTCGTGCCTCGCGCTCAAATAAACGTTTTGGCTTAGCTTCAATAACTTGAATATTAGCAACTCTGCCTTCTTCATTAATATCAAAGGATAAAATCACGTAACCCTCTCGCCCTAAACGTAACGCTTTAGCGGGATAACGAGGTTGTACACGATGTAAAGGTATCGCCATTTTTTCACCGCTATACGGTGCAGCAACGGAGAGATCCATGCTTTCAATACCCGGCATAGCAATCGCCATTGCCGATACATTACTGGAAAGATCTAAACGAGGTATATCAAGATCCATACTCATATCAGGGTTACTGAGCTGGTTTTTTACTAACTCGATAGATTCGACAGCTTGTTCTGGCTCTGGTTTAGGAGGGACGGGTTTACTACGATCACGTGATTCAAAAGATTCATCTTTGCTGTTGACCAATAAATTAAAATAAGGATTCTCTTGGCTTCTCTGGTCTCGCTGCGTTTTGGGGCTGATCAGCATCGCCATAAAAAGTAATAGTGCAAAAGTGATAACAGGGGCGCATAAACAGGAGACTAAAAATCGCATTATTTATCAGCCTGTGCAGCAACAGCTATTTGCTTAATACCCGCTTCACGCGCAGCATCCATCACACCAACAACAACACCATGGCGGGTCTCTCTATCAGCCTGAATAACTAATCCGACTTCACCTTGAGTAGCAAGCAAACGTTCTAAACTTGCACGTACTCGTTGTTGATCAACCTGATGGTTATCAATAAAAATTTCACCGCTGTCTTTAATGGCAACAAAAATACCCGCTTTACTTTGTTCACTTGCCGTAGCGGCGCTTGGACGATCGACCTCAAGGCCCGACTCACGCACAAATGAAGTGGTAACAATAAAGAATATAAGCATGATAAACACCACGTCTAACATTGGTGTCATATCAATTTGGGTATCATCTTCTGGGCGTACTCTTCTTCTTCTCATGGTGTTTTCTCATGTTGGTGACTGACCAGCTGCAACGCTAACTGAGCATGTAATTTTCTGGCATGGCTTTGCAGACGGGAGTAGATAAACAACCCTGATAATGCGCATACTAACCCTGCCATTGTAGGAATAGTTGCTAATGAAATTCCCGATGCTAATAAACGTGGATTACCGGTGCCATGTACAGCAACAACATCAAAGACTTGAATCATGCCACTCACGGTGCCCAGCAATCCCAGTAGTGGAAACATTTTGATTAACGCATTTAAAAAATCCATATTTCTTTTCAATAACATTGATGCTCGGGCCAATTTTCCTTGTCTTATTTGCAATGCAAACCATGATCCTTTATCACGACGAACAGACCATTTTTGCACCACTTTTTTCTGATAAAGAGGAAAGTGAACCAATAAATAGTAGCTGCGCTCAATCATCAAAAACCACAGTAGTAATAACAATAATGCGATGGCCAGTAGTACCGGTCCACCACTGTTAATAAAGTTATCTATCAGATATAAGTATTCACTAAACCAACTCATGCGCATCGGCTACTTGTTAACTGCGTTTCAACTGTTGCCGTTGGTTGTTCTTGCTCCTCAGCTTGTAATGCAATAAGTCCCGCACTTTGCTGCTCAAGAATATTAATCAGCGCATTCGCACGACTATGTAACAAACTATGGATAAGTAATAACGGCAACGCCGCGATTAACCCCATCACAGTGGTGATTAATGCCATTGAAATACCACCCGCCATTAATTTAGGATCACCCGTACCAAATAATGTAATGGACTGAAAAGTCCCAATCATGCCCGTTACCGTACCTAATAACCCCATCATTGGTGCAATGGCCGCGAGTACTTTTAAGACACTTGAACCTCGCTCCAATCTCGGAGTTTCACGTAAAATAGCCTCTTCTATTTTTAACTCTAAAAGCTGCGTAGATTGCTGTTTATTGTTTTGATAGATGGCAATAATTCGACCCAAAGCATTATCTTCATTTGCCTCAGTTTGTTTTAATTGTCTTTTTATTTTTGCTGACTCTTTGCTTAATAATACAAAACGCACCGCCGCGACCAGCAAACCAATGAGCAACAAAGACAATATAATATAACCAATAATACCGCCTTGCTGAGTACGCTCCGTCCAAGTTGGCGTGCGTGATAATACTGTTAATAATTCACCCTTTGCAGGATCAAAATAGAAAGGCGTTAAACGCTCGTCTTTGTGATGCCATGCATCAAGCGTTGATTGCACATCACTGTCAACTTCACGAGAAAGTGGTTGAGGAAGTTCCGATTGACTATCAATGACTAAGTATTGTGTTTCATCAACTAAATTAAATGCACCTAAACGTGTGACTTGGTGGGTTGTTGCAATGCCTTGTGCGTTTGATACCTGTGTAGAAAACGCCACAACCTTGCTAGATTCGGTCATATCTTGCAACATCATAAACCACAGTTGTTCTAGCGCCATTAATGAAGGTAAGGTTTTACTTTCAGCAAGCTCATTAACGAATTTATTGCGTAGCGGATATTGGGTGGAGATAACCGAACCTTGGATCTGCTCAGAAAAATCAGATGATACTTGACGTACGACACCAAATAACTCACCGAGGTTTTCTTTACTTAAGGTTAATTCAGTACTTAGCTCAACTAATTTTTTTTCATTTTTTTCAAATGCGAGCCCTTTATCGGTGGCATCTTGTTGTGCGCTTGCTAAACGTTGCTGTGCCTTTTGTAATTTATTTTCCCACACCGTCACATCAGCAGAAAAATCATGATCTCGTTGTGCTTCTATAGTACGGTTTTGTAATTGTTGTGATTTAACCTTGAGTAACAAGGCATCTAACGTATTGCCTGAAGAGAAGGCAGGGAAACTGAAACATAATGCTAATAAAATAAAGTATTTCATTAGTTTACCTCACTTAAAAGTGGTAATTTTAATAATGCTGGAATATCTATTTTTTGAGCAATACGTATTGCTTCATTAATATCTCGTGCATAACTAGAATCAATATTGACCCAATCATGTATTTTTCTATCCCACAACCAAACGGTGTTGCTATCAAGTGATACGGCAGTAAATACCACACGTCCTAAATAGAAATAATTGACCGTACGCTCAACCCCATCAAGTATTAAAACATCTTGATACTCACCCATTTTGCTACCGTATTCGGATTCAATGTGATAAGCCGTTAATATACGACGAAATTTTTCTGCATCACTGACATCCGCTTTAGCCATCATGTTCTGTAGTTGAGTTAATCGCTGCTGACGTTCAGTCACTAAAAAGGGGGCATCTAAGGTAATAAAGGTTTGTAAATTTTCTAGCATCGACATCATTAATGGCACTAATCCTTGGCGCGTTTCTATTACCCCACTTATTTGTGCACTTAAAGATAATGCCTCACTTTCTTGATCAACCAACAAAAGCGCTAAATACTCATTATAAATTTCCAAGCTTTCCGTTTCCGCCTGCAAACGAGTAACCTTTTCTATTAATGCTCTTTTTTTCTCATCAAGTTTATTAATGTTGAGCTGTGATTGATGACTTTTTTGTTGATCCTGCATGCTACGTTTTTGTAACTGTTCAATATCCGTTGCATGAGCAGACAGTGTAAAAATCCACAGAGGTGCGATAAATAATATTTTTTTAAACAAGAACACAATAATGAATTCCAATGTAATGTGATGAATATCATAATAGTAACGATAATGGATCTCATTATCAATAAATAATTGTGAATTATGTTTAAAAAAATAATTGTCAGTACTTACTTACGAAAAACGATATAAACAACTGATTTATGACTATTTTATTTAACAATTTTTAATGTGATTGATAGGGAAAGTTCAATTAAAAACGCTAAACGGTGATCAATGAAATAATGAAGAATTCGACTGTTTAAGCGAGGCAATTTGCTGTGCATAAAATATTTTTAAGTGTTCCTGAATAATGTCTATTTGTGTTACAGAAGAGATCGTGATGTTTGAGTGATACCTGCACCGGTAGTCGCCAAAGGTAATTAAGATAACCTGTAGAGATAAACTACAAATTCCTTATTATCTTAATTTTTTTGTTGTTTTTTTTCCTGCCGTCGATCCGGATCAACACATCCCCAATCAGTCCATCTTAACTCTCGACATTAAATGATAAGCAAGGATAAAATAGCCCCCTCTTTGCTTGAAATAACTCTTCTTGATTAAGGTATTACCATGAACGTTTATCAGTGTTGTGACAAAATCCGTAAGCTATATTCATCAATTGGCAGTGGCGATCAAGGTTATATTCCAAAAGCGATTGGCTGTGCGCTTAAAGCGTTAAACGATATTGCTGCTGACCAGTCTTTGCCTGACGATGTGCGTGATAAAGCCGCCTTTGCAGCCGCAAACTTACTTATCTCAGATGCGCAAGATTAGTGCTTAAAAGCAAAAAGGTAAGCATGAAAGTGAACGATGACATTATCCAGTACTCCTAGCCACTCGTTTAGAATAAAAAAAGTGATATTTTATTCTTAAAAATACTTCAGCGCCTCACGGATTAATCAGAGAATAGTCGTTAAGGTTACTTATTCTGGCGATTAAAATGTTCGAGTAGAAAATCAATTAATAATCTTACGCGATGTGGGATTAAGTCTTTTTGGGGATAAACTAACCAGGTTTTATTATCACTAACTTGATATTCATCTAATAGGTAAACAAGCTGTCCGTTATCTACCTGTGGTTGAATGATGTCTCTAGCCAAGTGTGCGATACCTAAATCAGCAAGACAGGCTTGTTTAATGGCATCAGTATTATTACTTCGCCAGTTTCCTTGTACTTTAATCTCTTTAATTTTACCTGCTTCTATAAAGCGCCAGCGGTTGGTTATCGCCATAAGACAATTATGCTCGCTAAGATCATCTGGTCTATTAGGAGTGCCATGTTTATGCAAGTAATTTTCTGTCGCAACCAAGCTCATATTACGTATGCACAATGGGCGAGCAATTAAATTGGAGTCTTGCATTCGGCCAAAACGGATAGCAAGATCAAAACCTTCTTCAATCAAATTTACATTACGATCACTAAAACTTATTTCTATTTCTATTTGCGGATAACTGTGCATAAACTTTGTGAGTAATGGGGCAATTTGATTCGCCACAAATCCGCCTGCACCGGTCAAGCGAATTAATCCTTTCGGTGCTTGCTGTGTACCTTGTACATGATCCGTTGCATCAGTAAGCGCTTGGCGAATATTTTTCAAACTAATGATGTATTGGTGACCCGCATCAGTCAGGGCTATTTTTCGGGTGCTACGATTAATTAAACGAGTGCCTAGGCGAGCCTCTAGCTGAGTAAGTTGACGACTAATATGCGAAGTGGATACATCTAGGGCTTTAGCGGCTTTAGTAAAGCTACCTTGTTCAACAACTTGAATAAACTCCTCTAATCCTTGCCAAATCATCATTAATGCTCTTTTTTTAAAGTTACAATAAGATGATATCACGCTTATTGTTGCAACTGTGCAAAGGTTTTTGGCAAAATTAACTATTATTTAAGTTATTTTAGCCATTATACTAGGGCATCTTTTAATACATAGGTGTGCAAATAATGCTAAATTTTACTTTTTCAAATAAAACACGAATCCATTTTGGTGAAAATCAGATCTCACAAATCACCAATGAAATTCCAGTGACCGCGAAAGTATTGATCACCTATGGCGGTGGTAGCATTAAAAAGAACGGGGTGTATGACCAAGTCATTCGTGCATTATCCGAGCACACAGTGTTTGAATTTTCTGGTATAGAGCCAAACCCAAGTTATGAAACGTCGATGCAAGCGGTCGCATTAGTAAAACAAGAAAATATCGATTACTTATTAGCGGTGGGTGGTGGATCAGTGATCGATGCCACTAAATTTATTGCGGCAGCTGCACTGTTTAATGGTGAACCGTGGGATATTTTAGCAAAAAGTGCACCGATTGAAGCGGCCATTCCACTTGGCGCGATACTGACTTTACCTGCAACGGGTTCTGAATCAAATATTGGCGCTGTGATTTCAAAATTAGCAACGAAAGATAAACTTCCGTTTATGAATGCGCATGTATTACCACAGTTTGCAGTGCTTGATCCAAGCGTAATGAATAGCCTACCAACGCGTCAATTGAGCAATGGTATCGTTGATGCCTTTATTCATACTACAGAGCAATACTTAACCTATAATGTTAATGGTAAACTTCAGGATCGTTTTGCTGAAGGCATCTTGCTGACCTTAATAGAAGAGGGTCCAACACTCTTTACGGACCAAAAAACCAATGATAACAATGCCAATATCATGTGGAGTGCAACACAGGCGCTTAATGGTTTAATCGGCTCGGGTGTGCCACAAGATTGGGCAACACATATGATTGGTCATGAAATTACCGCAACTTTTGGTTTAGATCATGCACAAACATTAGCCATTATTTTACCACGTATGATGTGGGAAATGCGTGCTACAAAAGAGCAAAAACTATTGCAATATGCTTCTCGCGTGTGGGGAATCAATGCAGGTGATACTGATAGTCGTATCAAACAAGCAATTGAAAAAACAGAACAATTTTTCCATTCTGTGCAGATGAAAACACGTTTCTCTGATTATCAATTAGGTGAAGAGGTTGTTGATGTAATTATTGCTCAACTTGAACGTCATGGGATGAAGCAACTTGGTGAAAAGCAGTTAGTGACACTCGAGCATAGCCGTAATATTCTGACTGCCAGCTTATAATCTTTAAATCCCTAAAGCCCGATTGATATTGTCATCAAAAAATACAATCGGTCTTTATTTATCTTTTATTTTTCTAAAACATCAGCAAGAGTTAGCGCATTTAACGTTTTCATTTCTCAACCTTTCTCACACTTAAGCACGAGGATGATGCTGTGCATGTAAACTTTTTAAGCGATCCTGAGCAATATGTGTATATATTTGTGTTGTAGAAAGGTCGCTATGCCCAAGTAACATCTGCACCACACGTAAGTCTGCGCCATAATTAAGCAAGTGCGTCGCAAATGCATGCCGTAATACATGTGGAGAAATAAGATCTTTATCGATATGACAAACCTGTGCATAAAATTTAATTCGATGCCAAAAAGTTTGTCTTACCATCGCCTTACCACGGCGACTTGGAAACAATATATCACTGCTCTGCCCTTTTAATAATTCTCCTCGCACTTCATTAATATATCTTTCGACCCAGTAATTCGCCTCTTCCCCCATTGGCACAAGACGCGTTTTATTACCTTTACCAGTGACCCTCACCACACCTTGTTGCAAGTTTATCTCTTCCATTGATAAACTTATTAATTCTGAAACACGTAACCCCGTTGCATATAAAAGCTCTAACATCGCTTTATCACGAAATTGCACTGAATCACTTAAATCTGGTGCAGACAATAATGCATCGACTTCAGATTCTGATAATGATTTAGGCAGTGGTTTAATCGTTTTTGGACTTTGTAGTTTGGCACTCGGATCATCTTCGCGTAATTTTTCACGACACAAAAATTGATAATAACGACGTAACGCGCTCATTAACCGCGCTGTAGAACTATTTTTATATTCCACATCACTGTTTAAACGAAAGCTGAAATAATTACTCAGATCCAAATAACTTGCTTGCGCGAGTAGCTTATCTTGTGTGCTTAAATAATTTTCAACTAAACACAAATCAAAACGATAAGAAGCCAATGTATTTTCTGATAATCCCCTCTCTAACCACAATGAATCCAAAAATTGGTCAATTGTTAATGCTTCCATTACACTACTCTCTTTTATATATAATCGATGCAGGCATCAATGCGATTGGTTACTTTTTATGCAAGGCAAATGCAAATGAAAATAGGCTTATTTTATGGCTCTAGTACCTGTTACACGGAAATAGTTGCAGAAAAAATCCAAGCCTCGATAGGTGAAGATCTTGTCGATATTTATAACATAAAAGAGACAGGTCTTAGCAAGATAAACGATTATGACATACTTATTTTAGGTATCTCCACATGGGATTTTGGCGAATTACAAGAAGATTGGGGCAATCTATGGGATGAAATATGTAATGTAAAGGTAAATAACAAGCTTGTTGCAATTTTTGGATTGGGAGACCAAGACAGTTATGGCGAATGGTTTGTTGATGCATTAGGTATGTTACATGATGAATTACAGCCACAGGATCCAATATTTATCGGACAATGGCCCATTGAAGGTTATCAATTTATTGCATCAAAGGCCTTAACCCCAGATAAGCAACACTTTTACGGCTTAGCGATTGATGAAGACACCCAATATGAACTCAGCGATGAGCGCATCGATCGATGGTGCTTACAAATTTTAGAAGAGATGCAAACTTTACTGTGATCCCTTATTACACCAAGCAATTTCAGCGCTAATACGATTGCAACACAACGCCCCTTATTCAGCGCTCACCCCCGATCTCAATAAACATTGAAAATGAATAAAATTAATACAAACTAAACCTTGTTTGATGAGTGTTACATGTTAACATGATCCGAACTTATCAAGATATGAAACTGTTCTAGATCACTCGTTTTAGAAAGTTAATTTCAAAAAAATAGTCTTTTTTTGTACTTAACAGTCTAAAAACAACTAAAAAACATCAAATCTGTAATAAAATTACAGATTTAAGTTCGTTTTTGATTTATGTCAATTCCATTGCACAATCATTTGATAAACTGAAGTCTGTCGCGATGAAATAGGATAAACGATGAAAGCAGAAGATACGATTAACGAGCTATTACCTCACCAAATCACCCAAAAAGCAGGTGACATTGCTTACCAAAAAGCAAGCAAAGCATTCATCTCTGCATTTTACCTTGCTATCACCGCTGGACTGTTTATTGGTCTTGCCTTTGTATTCTATATTACCGTTACCACCGGCACTGAAAATATCCCTTGGGGGATCAGTAAATTAATCGGTGGGCTTGCATTTAGTATGGGTCTATTATTAATTGTTGTTGTGGGGGGCGAACTTTTCACCAGTAGCACGCTCACGCTGATTGCCAGAGCCAGCAACCGTATTAGCACAGCGCGCCTGTTAAAAAACTGGGCGGTGGTCTATTTTGGAAATTATGTTGGCGCGACATTCTTAGTCATACTCATCTTCTTATCTGGCCTTTATAATGCAGACCATGGTCAATGGGGACTCAATGCGTTACAAGTTGCACAACATAAATTGCACCACACATTCATTGAAGCAGTAGCCCTTGGCATGTTATGTAATATCATGGTTTGTTTGTCAATTTGGATGGCATTTGGGTCACGTAGTGTCACTGATAAAATGTTTGCAGTGTTATTACCCGTGGCGATGTTCGTTGCATCTGGTTTTGAACACAGTATTGCAAATATGTTTATGGTGCCAATCGGCATTATGATTCAGCAATTTGCCTCGCCCGATTTTTGGATCGCGATTGGCCATTCTCCAAGTGACTTTGCTGATATCAATTATAGTAACTTTATTATCAATAACCTCTTTCCTGTCACCATTGGCAACATTATCGGTGGCGGTGTCGTTGTCGGGCTGATGCATTGGTTGATCTATTTGCGTAAAACGAAACATGAAACAATTTTATAAACAATTTTTAAATTCTAACAACATTTTTTAATCCTTAACGATAAAGGTAATCTTTATGACCAAACTTAACGATGAATTTTCATCAGCATGGAACGGCTTTGCTGGCGATACTTGGAAAACAGAAGTTAATGTTCGTGACTTCATCCAAAAAAACTATACCCCCTTTGTAGATGACGAAAGTTTTCTTGCTGGTGCAACGAAAGCAACAGACGAACTTTGGGAAAAAGTAATGGTCGGTATCAAACAGGAAAACAGCACCCATGCTCCTGTCGATTTTGATACAGATGTCGTTTCTACAATTACGGCACATGATGCCGGTTACATTAATAAAAACTTAGAAACAATTGTGGGCCTGCAAACTGAAGCGCCACTAAAACGTGCGATTATCCCTAACGGTGGTATTCGTATGATCGAGGGTTCTTGTAAAACTTACGGTAAAGAATTAGATCAAAATATTCACCAAATTTATTCTGAATTCCGCAAAACACATAACCAAGGTGTATTTGATGTTTATACATCAGCGATTCTTAAATGTCGTAAGTCAGGTGTCTTAACAGGTTTACCAGATGCTTACGGCCGTGGTCGTATCATCGGTGATTACCGTCGTATTACATTATATGGCATCGATTACCTAATGGCAGAAAAATCAGCGCAACATAAAAGTTTAGAAGCTGAATTAATTGCAGGCTCTTCATTAGAAGACACCATGAAATTGCGTGAAGAAATCTTCGAACAATATCGTGCTTTAGGTCAAATGAAAGAGATGGCTACTAAATATGGCTTTGATATCTCAGGACCAGCAACGAATGCTAAAGAAGCGATTCAGTGGACTTACTTTGGTTACTTAGCAGCAATCAAGTCTCAAAATGGCGCAGCAATGTCATTTGGTCGTACTGCAACTTTCTTAGATATCTACATTGAAAAAGATCTACAAGCTGGCATTATCACTGAAACTGATGCTCAAGAACTGATTGATCACTTGGTAATGAAACTACGTATGGTACGTTTCCTACGTACACCTGAATATGATGATCTTTTCTCTGGTGATCCTATCTGGGCAACGGAATCTATCGGTGGTATGGGTCTTGATGGACGTACACTTGTAACTAAAAACAGTTTCCGTTTCCTACATACTCAATACACTATGGGTCCTTCTCCAGAGCCAAACATTACAATTTTATGGTCAGAAGAGTTGCCAATCAATTTCAAAAAATACTGTGCAAAAGTATCGATTGATACCTCATCAATTCAGTATGAAAATGATGATTTAATGCGTACTGATTTCGACAACGATGACTACGCAATTGCGTGTTGTGTTTCACCAATGATTGTTGGTAAACAAATGCAGTTCTTCGGTGCACGTGCCAACTTAGCAAAAACACTTTTGTACTCCATTAACGGTGGCGTTGATGAAAAATCAAAAGTACAAGTTGGTCCTAAAACAATTCCAGCTATCACCAGTGAAATACTCGATTACGATGAAGTTTATGCAAATCTTGATCACTTCATGGATTGGTTAGCAGAGCAATATGTGACAGCACTTAATTGTATCCATTACATGCACGATAAATACAGTTATGAAGCTGCACTAATGGCGCTCCACGATCGTGATGTTGAACGTACAATGGCATGTGGTATTGCTGGTCTTTCAATTGCAGCGGATTCATTAGCCGCCATAAAATATGCAAAAGTTAAACCGATTCGTGATGAGAATGGTATTGCAACTGATTTTGAAATCGAAGGTGATTACCCTAAATTCGGTAACAATGATTCACGTGTTGATGATATTGCTTGTGAGCTTGTTGAAAGCTTTATGAAAAAAATTCAATCGCGTCCAATGTATCGTAACGCACGCGCTACACAGTCTATTCTTACCATTACTTCCAACGTTGTATACGGTAAGAAAACAGGTAATACACCGGACGGTCGTCGCTCTGGCGCACCATTTGCACCCGGTGCAAACCCAATGCATGGTCGTGATGAGAAAGGTGCAGTTGCATCATTAACATCCGTTTCTAAACTTCCTTTTGCATACGCACAGGATGGTATTTCTTACACATTCTCAATCGTACCAAATGCATTAGGTAAAACAGATGACGCTCAAAAATCTAACTTAGCGGGCCTCATGGACGGTTACTTTAAACACACACCTGCGATTGAAGGTGGTCAACATCTTAACGTTAACGTCATGAATCGTGAGATGTTATTAGATGCAATGGAAAACCCTGAGAAATATCCTCAATTAACCATTCGTGTATCGGGTTACGCAGTACGTTTTAACTCGTTAACTAAAGAGCAGAAAAACGACGTGATCTCACGTACCTTTACAGCAAGCATGTAAATATAGTTGAGAAATAGGCTAACTTTCTTATTAGCCTGTTATACTTAGAAAGGTTTCATCTTTACGGATGAAACCTTTCTTTTTATCTGTAGAAAAATTATTTAATAAGTATCAAAATACCTATTAAATAATTTTTTAGGAGTTACCAATGTCAGTGATTGGACATGTTCATTCTATTGAAACCTGTGGTACCGTTGATGGTCCAGGTATTCGTTTTATCATCTTTTTACAGGGCTGTTTGATGCGCTGTAAATATTGCCATAACCGTGATACATGGGATCTCAATGGTGGTAAAGATACGACGGTAGAAGAACTAATGACTGAGTTGCTTCAGTATCGTCATTTTATGAATGCTTCTGGTGGAGGGATCACTATTTCCGGTGGCGAAGCAATGCTTCAGCCAGAATTTGTTACCGCCATGTTTGAGGCCTGTCGTCTTGAAGGCATTCACACCTGTCTTGATACAAATGGTTTTGTTCGCCGTATTGATGACTCAACGAAAGCATTACTTGATGTTACCGACCTCGTTTTACTTGATATTAAACAAATGGATAATAAAAAACATATCGACTTAACCCACGTTAGTAATAAATATACACTTGAATTTGCTAACTATTTAGCACAGCAAAATCAGCCTGTGTACCTGCGTTATGTTGTTGTGCCAGGTTATACCGATGGTATCGAAGATGCACACAAACTCGGTAAATTTATTGAACCCATGAAAAACATTGAGAAAATAGAGATGTTGCCTTATCACGAACTTGGTAAACATAAGTGGATAGCAATGGGTGAAATTTATCCTCTCGATGGCGTCCACCCACCCTCACGAGAAAAAATGGAAGAAATTAAAAATATCTTACTGCAGTACAACGAGAATGTACTTTATTAGACACCATAATAAATAATAAAGTATTTAGCCACAACACCTCGCGCGAATGAATGATAATAAAAAGTATTAATACAAATATATTGCTCCTGCAACGAGATGATTGTCTGTACTAAACGTTATCAAGCGCGCTATAAGCCACTAACTAAAACTAATAATGTAGATTGCCATGACCCCATTTATCTGCCCTCTTTGCCAAAGTAATTTTACACAAACCAACAACACCCAAATTTGTAAAAATAACCACCATTTTGATATTGCAAAAGAAGGCTACTTGAACCTGTTACCCGTCAATGCTAAAAATTCAAAAAATCCAGGTGACAATAAAGACATGATGATGGCACGACGTGCTTTTTTAAATAGTGGTGGTTACCTACCTTTAGCAGAAGAACTCTCCCTTTTAGTCAATAAATACCTCACCTCAATAGCAGCACCAACCTTGCTTGATTTAGGTTGTGGGGAAGGTTATTACACTGATTTTCTGGCTCGTCACCTCCCTGAGTCATCCATCATTAATGCCTTAGATATTTCAAAAGTTGCTATCCGTTATGCGGCCAAACGTTATAAAAAAATAAATTTTTGTGTCGCAAGTGCTTATCATGTGCCACTGGTAAACGCGAGTTTGGATGCCCTCATTCGTATCTATGCACCATCCCTTGAGAGCGAGTTGCAGCGCCTAATAAAAGTAGATGGCTACCTTATTACAGTGACCCCCGCGCCACGACATTTATATGAACTACGCACTAAAATTTATGAGCAAGTAAATGAGCACCTCAGTGAAAATGTAGCACCTGAAGGTTTTAGTAAAATACAGCAACGCAATGTTAACTACTCTCTCCAAATTAACGATCCCAAAATATTAAAAGATCTCATTCAAATGACGCCCTTTGCTTGGAAGTTTACACCACAAAAAATGCTCGATTTATTAGCCGAAAAAGAGTGGCGGATTGAGTGTGATTTTAATATTGAAATTTATAAAAAAGAGTGATGGAAAGTGTTTTATTGTTTTTTATTTACAGATGAACGCTTTATTCTGTAAATAAATTACACTGAAAGGTAAGTGCTGCAGTTTTAGACCCTGAGTATTTGAATAGAATTAAAAAATCGCGACCCCATTGCTTTAATATATCGCTAAACAACCATCAAAACGAAATAAGTTCATCTTTAATCATCACCTCAAGAGAATGCAGAGCAAGTGAAAAGGGTAATTTTGTCCAAATTTAGGTCTATATAAGTTCATTATTTTGTAAAAAATTATCGCCACCGCGTTTAAATGCATTTTTAAGCAACAACGCTAAGTCTAAATAACATGGCCGTTTTGTCATGATACTCTCCTTTTCAGCACTCGTATTTAACGTTTTTTCGATCGCTATGTACCAAGGAAGCAATTTATTCGGCAGAAATGCAGTGCTTCGTTTTCCTAACCAATATAACCCTTGGATGGGTAGCCCCATCAAAAATACAACTAATGTTGCCGTTGCTGGCCAATTGAGCAAATGAGGAAACATAACATTTAATGCCATGATTAATATTACAAATACAGGAGTACACTTAATAGATAAACGGGTATAAAAAGCCACTTTGCTATCAACAAACAAGCAATTTAATGTTTTCTGTTTAGGCCAGGCTTTAAGGTAAAAATCCCCCTGCCTGACAATTTCAAAAAATAGATTCAAAATAACCTCCCAATCCCTATTTCTTATCACAGACTAACACAACTAAGGAATGCATAAATAATTAATAAAAAAATTGATTTTAAATAAATTTTTTTCAAATGCACTTTGTAATTTTATTACAGAAGCGTAAACTTATGTAGATCGTGTGTAAATAGAGTCTCCAACATGGTTGGTGAACAATTTATAAGAGGGATTTAGCCATCCCATCACAGGTGTAAAACACCGTCAACTTTAAATTACTGGAATATTTCATGAGCAATAAATTAGTTCTTGTCCTCAACTGTGGTAGTTCATCTCTTAAATTTGCTGTTATCAATCCCGATAATGGCGATGAAGTGATCAGTGGTCTTGCTGAATGCTTTAACCTTCCCGAAGCACGTATGAAGTGGAAAATTTCAGGAAAAAAAGAATCTACAAATCTTCCTGCAAATAGTGCTCACGAAGCCGCTATCAGTTATATTGTAGAAAATATTATTAAAAATGAACAGGGACTTGCTGAGCAATTTATTGCTGTTGGTCACCGTGTTGTACATGGGGGCGAAAAATTTACCAAATCGGTTATCATTGATGCTGCAGTAAGCCAAGGCATTAAAGATTGTGCGTCTTTAGCACCATTACACAATCCAGCGGCTCTTCTGGGTATCACCGCAGCTCAACACGCTTTCCCAACACTGCCACAAATTGCAGTTTTTGATACCGCATTCCACCAAACGATGCCTGAAAAAGCTTTTGTATACGCATTACCTTATGCACTTTATAAAGATAAAGGCATTCGCCGTTACGGTATGCATGGAACAAGTCATCTATTTGTTAGTCGCGAAGCTGCACGTATGCTGAATAAACCACTTTCTGAGACCAACCTTATTACGGCACATTTAGGTAATGGTGGCTCAATCAGCGCGATTAAAAACGGTCAATGTGTTGATACCAGCATGGGCATGACACCACTTGCAGGATTAGTAATGGGTACACGCTGTGGCGATATCGACCCAAGTATTATTGATCACCTGATTAGAACTGAAGGTTACAGTGCTGATGAAGTGATGGACATGTTACAAAAACAAAGTGGTTTATTGGGTATCTCTGGTGTATCAAATGACTTCCGAGCAATTCAAGATGCATGTAAAGAAGGCAATAAAGGTGCTCTTTTAGCACATGATATTTTCTGTTATCGCCTCGCCAAATACATTGCATCATACACAGTACCGTTAGGTCGCATTGATGCATTGGTATTCACCGGTGGTATTGGTGAGAATGCTCACTTAATGCGCGAGAAAATACTTAACTTGTTATCAATATTTAATTACCAAATTGATGTCGATAAAAACAAAGTGGCAATACTCGGCGAGCAAGGCATTATCACGAAAGATAACTCACCAATTGCGATGGTCATTCCAACCAATGAAGAATGGGTAATCGCTGAAGATTCAGCGGCACTTGTTTCAGCATAATCGACTCGTTACCGTTAACGTTTAACATTCAGGATGCGATGTCTTGGCATCGGCATTAGCAACTGAATAACGTACCTTAATAGGTAACGGCTCTCTAATTATTAAATGAGGGGAAATCCCCTCGTTATTATTTTCATCTTTAAATACATAAAAGGAATAGTTATGTCCCGCACAATTATGCTCATTCCCATCGGCTCTGGCGTTGGTGTTACTTCTGTAAGTCTTGGTATGGTCCGCGCAATGGAACGCCAAGGTGTAGCAGTTAACTTTTTTAAACCAATTGCACAGCCTCGCTCTGGTGATCTCGGTCCTGAACGTTCAACAGCGACACTGCGTAACGGTTCAGCAATCAATCCGCCAGAACCCTTTGCAATGAAGTATGCGGAAAACTTAATTTCATCAGGTAACACATCAGAATTATTAGAAAATATTGTTGAGCGTTTTCAAAAAATAGCAAAAGATAGTGACGTGATTATTGTTGAAGGCTTAGTGCCAACAGATAAGCATCAATTTGCTAATGAGATAAACTACAGTATCGCTAAAGCGTTAAGCGCTGAAATGGTCTTTGTTACCCACCCAAGTAATGACTCATCACAACAACTGAAAGAACGAATGGAGATAGCCGTTTCTTCATTTGGGGGTAAGAAGAATAAAAGTATCGTTGGTTGCATCATTAATAAAGTAGGCGCCCCTGCCGATCAAACCGATATGAACAGTCCCGATATGCAAGAAATGTTTGATATTCCAACAGCAAATACAACGGGTAATCTTGAAGTTTTACAAATGTTCAGTAAAAGTCCATTACCGATTCTAGGCTGCATACCATGGAGTGCGGAATTAATTTCCCCACGTGTAAAAGATTTAGCAATACACTTAAAAGCAAAAATATTAAATGAAGGCGAGATTGACAGCCGCCGTTTACAAAGTGTAACTTTCTGTGCACGCTCTATCCCTAATATGGTTCAACATTTTAAAGCGGGTTCAATGTTAGTCACCTCTGGCGATCGTAGTGATGTCATTGTTGCAGTTTGTTTAGCCGTTATGAATGGCATGAAAATTGGTTGTTTATTGCTCACTGGCGATTACCCACCAGAAGAACAAGTGATGAAACTCTGTGCCCGTGCAATGGAATCAGGTTTACCGATTCTCTTAATCAAAAGTAATACATGGAAAACCGCACAACGTTTACAAAATTTCAATATGGAGATCCCAATTGATGATGTTGAGCGTATTGAAAAAGTACAAGAATACATCGCTAGCCATATCGACAAACACTGGTTAAATACATTAACAGAAGACTCTTCATTAACACGTCGCTTATCACCACCAGCATTCCGTTATCACTTAACTGAATTAGCACGCCAAGCAAACCAACGTATTGTATTACCTGAAGGTGAAGAGCCACGTACTATTCAAGCGGCCCTTATCTGTGCACAACGTGGTATCGCAAAACCTATTTTATTAGGAAACCCTGAAGAGATACATCGTATTGCGACACAGCAAGGTATTGTCTTAACGGATGATGTTGAAATTATTCGTCCAAGCGATGTGATTGAAAACTATATTGCCCCTATGGTTGAATTACGTAAAGCCAAAGGATTAACTGAAGTTGTTGCACGTGAGCAATTACAAGATCCTGTTGTTTTAGGCACCATGATGTTAGCTGAAAATGAAGTAGCGGGTCTGGTTTCAGGGGCAGTGCACACGACAGCAAATACGATTCGTCCTGCACTACAATTGATTAAAACGGCACCCGGCGCAAACTTAGTCTCTTCAATCTTCTTCATGTTATTACCCGATCAAGTATTTGTATACGGTGACTGTGCCATTAACCCCGATCCAACTGCGGATCAATTAGCGGATATCGCGATTCAATCGGCTGATTCTGCGATTGCATTCGGCATTGACCCTAAAGTGGCAATGATCAGTTACTCAACAGGTGACTCTGGTGCGGGTAGTGATGTAGAAAAAGTACGTGAAGCAACAAAAATTGCTCAGGAGCGTCGTCCAGATCTATTGATTGATGGTCCACTGCAATACGATGCAGCGGTAATGGAAAATGTCGCGAAAAGTAAAGCGCCAGATTCTAAAGTCGCAGGTCAAGCAACGGTATTTATCTTCCCAGATTTGAATACCGGTAATACCACTTATAAAGCGGTACAACGTAGTGCGGATCTCATCAGTATCGGTCCAATGCTGCAAGGTATGCGCAGACCTGTAAACGATTTATCTCGTGGTGCATTAGTTGATGATATTGTTTACACAATTGCATTAACAGCTATTCAAGCAACACAAGCTCAAGAGAAAGAGTTAGCAAAAGACTAATCATCGCTAACCATTAAAAAAGCCCTGTTGACTTTATCGTCAGCAGGGCTTTTTTTATGCATAATATAAATGCGTTGTATATCACCAAGTGATTTTACTGGCTACAATTTAACCAAAACACATTTTAACCCCTGCTCTGGATTTTTATTAATAAAGAGATCCTCTGGCGAGATAATCTCAATGACCGTTGCTTGTGGGCAGTGTTCCGCCAAACAATCATAGATAAATTGAAAATCAAGATCCGGTGAGTTTAAGCATAATAATGCGCGCCCACCTGGCGCTAATAATTCCGGTAAACGGCGCATAATTTTAGGATAATCACGTTTAATATTAACACTGCCTTTTTGTAAAGAAGGAGGATCGGCAATAATAATATCGTAGGGTCCAGGACGCTTTACCCTCCCCCATGATTTAAATAAATCCAAACCAAGATATTTTACTTTAGAAAGATCATGACCATTTAAACGGTGATTTTCACGCCCAACGGATAAAGCAGCTTTGCTCATATCAAGATTAACAACTTGTTTCGCCCCACCTGCTAGCGCGACATTAGAGAAACCACAGGTATAAGAAAATAAGTTCAATATGTTTTTATTTTCACTATTGTTAAGTAACCACTCACGACCTTTTTTCATATCCAGAAACAAACCATAATTCTGATTGGTACCCAAATTGATTTTATATTTCAAGCCATTTTCAAGGGAGATAAAATCACTAATAACTTCCCCCCATAATAGCTCGGTTGGCGCAAAATTTCGGCACCGATATTGCACTTGTACACTTTTAACCGAAAATCCAATTTCAGACATTTTAGCCAATAAAGCGTCGCATAAAACCTTTAACCAATCACGACTTTCTTCTTTATACAAGATAATAAGAATAACCGGCGATAACCAATCAATATTAACATGACTGCTTTCTGGAAAATGGAAACCTCGTCCGTGGTGTAACCGTTGTAATTCTGTTGCAGGTAGACTTTTTACTCTCGACCAATTAATTTGTTCTATTATGTTCATTGCTCAATTCTTTCATCAGCTTCTATAAGAGCCTCGACTTCGTCATCAGAGCTTAATAAGATAGCAAACCAACGGCCATCTTCACTGCTTTCTAACGCAATCTTAAAAATCATGGTTAAGGGCACCGATAACAACATGCCAACAATCCCTAATAACCATCCCCAAAAAATTAATGATAAGAAAACAACCAATGTTGAAAGTCCTAAACTACGCCCCATATATTTAGGTTCAAGCACACTGCCCATAATGGTATTAACCCCTAAGAATAATGCAATCACAAAAACGGCAGGCATCGCGCCTAATTGCAGAAAGGTCAAAATCACGGCAGGCACAGCCGCAATAATAGACCCAATGTTAGGAATATAATTGAGTAAAAAGGCTAAAAGCGCCCACAGTACAAAAAAATCAACGCCCATTAACCACAATACAAAACCAATAATTAATCCAGTTGCTAAACTGATTATCGTTTTTATCGCCATATAACGATTTACCATCGTCATAAAATGGTCAATACGTTGATCTGTTTTTTCTGAATCATCAAAGGCAATATGTAATTTCTTGATAAAACCTTGCGACTCTGAGAGCATAAAAACCACGGTTAATAATAATAAAAAAACATTACCTAATACACTACTAAAACCACTGAGTGTCGTGGAGACTAACCCCATTATTTTACTCGGGTCAAAATAGTCACGTACTTCATTAAGTGAAAAAGAGAGGTTATGACTTGCCATCCAGGTCAGTATCCAATTCAACTGATGAGAGAGTTGCGCTTGATAGCTGGGCAATGCATCTCTGAAACCATTAATTGAACTACCAATGACACCGCCTAAAACAACAAATAACCCCATGATAAAGATAATCACTAAGCCTATCGCTATTCCTCGTGGTACTTTGCGAGAGGCTAATAAATTAATGGCTGGATTGCAAATAATGGCAATAAAAAGAGACAGCAAAAAAGGAACAACAATAGAAGCCGCCATTTTTATGCCCGCCAAAGAAATAACAATAGCAATACAATATAATGCAGTACGCGAATGTGCAGGAGTTGTTGGCATAAAGATATCCCTATCATAAATAAAATAACATTTTACATGCAAAATCACTTCACATCACCCCCTATTTATCGTCGTTATTAGTCACGATGGAAAAGTCAAAGAGTCGTGATATGAAGAGGCAATGTCAGAAAATGAAAGAGCCAACAAATTTAAACAAAACTTTCTAATAAATTGTTAAATGTTTGTATTTAATCAATATTAATAAAGAATTAACGAGGATAAGCAAAAGATAGCCCATACGCAGGGATCACAAGTTGTTTTGCAAGCCACTAGTATCAAAGCGAATTCAGCGTTACACTCTTTTAATAAAGACTAAAAGTTTATAGATTCGAGTGTTTATTTGAATCCTACTGATACACGAAGAGTGATCAGATTATGCTTGCTTTAACATCCACACGAATGACCAAATAAAGGATAAAAGACACTGCAAGTTAATCAGTAGGAAAATGATCTTGATCAACACCACAAATAACTTAATTTCTATAATCAATGAATAGAGTCATTTATTAAATCAAGCTTTATGAATGAAACCTTGTTTTACTAAAGTACTTTTAAATTATTTAATTTTAATCATCTTTGGAGAACAATATGACCGTCAGTAATATTGCAGAATTAAATGCAATGGTTGCACGTGTGAAAGTGGCACAGCAAGAGTTTGCGACTTATTCACAACAACAAGTCGATAAAATTTTCAGAGCCGCCTCTTTGGCGGCTTCTACAGCACGTATTGAGCTTGCTAAAATGGCAGCTGAAGAATCCGGTATGGGCATCATGGAAGACAAAGTAATCAAAAACCACTTTGCTTCTGAGTTTATCTATAACAAATACAAAGATGAAAAAACCTGTGGTGTTATCGAGCGTAACGACGAAGGTGGCACTATTACGATTGCCGAGCCTCTGGGTATTGTTTGCGCAATCGTTCCGACAACAAACCCAACGTCTACGGCCATTTTTAAATCGTTAATTTGCCTTAAAACACGTAATGGTTGCATCTTCTCTCCACATCCACGCGCTAAAAATGCCACCAACTATGCTGCTAAAATTGTCCTTGATGCAGCCGTAAAAGCAGGTGCGCCAAAGGATATTATTGGTTGGATTGACGAGCCCTCTGTGGAGCTTTCTAACAAATTAATGAAACATGACGATATCAACATGATTTTAGCAACAGGAGGACCCGGCATGGTGAAAGCCGCTTATTCTTCTGGTAAACCCGCTATTGGTGTTGGCGCTGGTAATACACCGGTTGTGATCGACGAAACAGCAGATATTAAACGTGCAGTGTCATCTATTTTAATGTCTAAAACCTTCGATAACGGAGTTATCTGCGCTTCTGAACAAGCGGCAATCGTTGTTGAGTCTATCTATGATGAAGTACGTGACCGTTTCGCAAAATATGGCGCGGTCATTCTAAGTAAGTCTGACGCCAATAAAGTACGTAAGATATTACTTATTGATGGTGCATTAAACGCGAAAATCGTAGGTCAAACGGCATACAAAATCGCACAACTTGCCGGTGTAAAAGTAGCAACATCAACTAAAATCCTGATCGGTGAAGGCTTAGAAGCGTCTTGGGATGATGAGTTTGCACATGAAAAATTATCCCCAACGTTAGGCCTATTTAAAGCAAAAGATTTTAAAGATGCAGTACGCCAAGCGACTATCGTGCTAGACATAGGGGGCGTTGGTCATACCTCGGTGCTTTACACTAACCAAGATAATAATGAAGATCGCATTGCCTACTTTGGTGACAAGATGAAAACGGCACGTATTTTAATTAATACTCCGGCATCTCAGGGGGGTATCGGTGACCTTTACAACTTTGAACTCGCTCCTTCTTTGACATTAGGTTGTGGCTCATGGGGTGGTAATGCTATCTCTGAAAATGTCGGTCCCAAACACCTTATTAACAAAAAAACAATTGCGAAGCGAGCTGAAAATATGTTGTGGCATAAACTACCAAAATCTATCTATTTCCGCCGTGGCTGTCTACCCATCGCCATGGATGATTACGCTGATAAAAAACGGGCATTAATCGTTACCGACCGTTTCTTATTCAATAACGGTTACATCGATGATTTACGCACTATCTTAAAAGAAAAAGGCATGGAAGTGGAAGTATTCCATGAAGTAGAAGCCGATCCAACATTAACAATTGTAAAAGCAGGTGCAAAAGCATGCCTTAGCTACCAACCCGATCTTATCTTAGCCGTTGGTGGTGGCTCTCCAATGGATGCAGCAAAAATAATGTGGGTTATGTACGAACATCCCGATACTGATTTTAAAGACTTATCAATGCGCTTCATGGATATCCGTAAGCGTATCTACAAATTCCCTAAAATGGGTGAAAAAGCAGAACTCGTTTGTATCACCACAACCTCTGGTACCGGCTCTGAAGTCACGCCATTCGCGGTGGTTACCGACGATGCTACGGGTGCTAAATATCCACTAGCTGATTACCAACTCACACCAAACATGGCAATCGTGGATGCGAATCTGGTCATGGATATGCCTAAATCACTGTGTGCATTTGGGGGTTACGATGCCGTCACCCATGCAATGGAATCCTATGTTTCTATTCTTGCCAATGAATTTTCTGACGGTCATGCATTACAAGCACTTAAGATGCTTAAAGAGTATTTACCACGTTCTTATAAATTGGGTAAAAACGACGCCATTGCACGCGAAAAAGTACATAGCGCAGCCACTATTGCAGGGATGGCTTTTGCGCAATCTTTCTTAGGTGTCTGTCATTCTATGGCACATAAACTAGGGGCGGAATTCCATCTCCCACACGGTTTAGCAAATGCGCTATTAATGACCAATACCATTCGTTATAACGCAACGAATACACCCACAAAGCAAGCCGCATTTTCACAGTACGATCGCCCGAAAGCACGTGCTCGTTATGCAGAAATTGCCGATCATTTAAAACTTGGCGGGAAAAATACCGAACAGAAACTCGACAACCTATTAATCTGGTTAGATGAGTTAAAAATAGAACTTGATATTCCATTATCCATTCAAGCTGCGGGCGTGAACGAAACCGAGTTTCTCGCAAAAGTGGATAAATTAGCAGAAGATGCCTTTGATGATCAGTGCACCGGTGCAAACCCACGCTACCCTCTTATCAAAGAGCTAAAAGAAGTCTTGCTTGCTTCATACTACGGCACCGCTTACGCTGATGTAATGGATGAGCCTAGCGTAGAGCAAGAGGCGGAAGAAGAAGAAAAATAAATAAAAAGCAATAAGCTAAAATAATACCAATTCCATTAATGTAATGGTCAAATATTACGCAGGAAAAACAAACAAGTTCAAGGCGGAAATTGCAGTAAATGGTTATGCCCTTTGCAATATTTTCAACGAAGAAATCGTTTGTTTTAACCAGTAATACAGATCAGTTATTTAGTGGAATTGATATAAGGCATCCCTCAATGACAATAAAAACTTCGTCCGTATCAGGATGGTCATACCATACAAATTCACCTTCTACTTTTACCAATTTAAACTGATAATCATTCATCTCAGCAATTACACGAGGAGATCAATGCTCGGTAAATTTAGTAAACTTCTCTTTAAAATTGAGAGGATTATTATTCATAAGAGCTTGACCCAATGTTGTACAGCTAATATCGCAATAAGCGGACTAAGCGGACTAAAATAGTGGATTATAATGTAGACTGTTTTTATTGCGTTTAATTACCTTGTATGGGCTGTGTTAACCACAACCTGATATCATGTATCACTTCACCGACTTCACTAGTGCCACCGGGTGGCTTAAATGAATGGTCGAGCTCTCCATATATTTTAAATGTAATATTAGGCTTATTTCTAGATAGAGCTTCTGCCTGTGCTTTTGCTAAACTTACAGAGACATTTTTATCCTTACCAGACTGAATCAGTAACACTGGCGTATCGATTTTTGAAAGTACCATCGTTTGGTCAATTTCAAGCATACTTTTCCACCACCTGTAACCGTGCCCACTCATATTCAAATCAAATGGTTTACTATTTAGAATATGTTTGGAAAACCCGATAAAACCATTTGCTGATTCGTTGTATGCTTCAACGGACGGTGACTGCATCTCTATGCTATGTAAAACATCACCTATAAATCTACGACCGCCACCATTGAGAGATACAGTAGAATCAATATAACTTAATTGTGATGCAAGTATATTAGCTATTACAGCTCCTTCACTACCACCAACCAATACAATCCTTTTATATTTACCGCCTTTGTTTAATGCATTTAAGACTTGTGTATAGTCCTTTATCCGTTGTTCAGGAGAGTCTTTATCAATATATTTATCAGGGCAATCTGTTCTTTCAAGGTCACTATTCCATTGAAGAGTCGCATCAATACCATACTTTTCAACAGTTAAAATATCAGCCCCAGGCAGCACATTTGGGAACGCTTCGTTAATTAGTTTATTGCTATGAACACTATTACAATCTGAACCTTGAATTAATACCAAAAGAGATTCTTCAGTGCTTTTTGAAGAAACCAAATAATACTCAATTTTAGTTCCATCACCTCTGTCCATCTCCAGTAAATCTGAAGCGTACAAATTTTGAGAAAACATTATGCTAAATATGAAAAGTGATATTATTGCTGTAACTTTTTGTTTCATTGAGCCTCCAAAAGCCCTAACGAGGCTGTAAAATTTATCCCTTTTCATTAAAAAAGAACATTTCTTTAAAAACAATATCATTATAAAACAACATGTTAAAAAATTAATGTTTTCAATTATTTATAAAAAAGTAATTATTCTTCAGCCTCAACGACTTACTAAATGTTCATTTGAATGACAACGGGTAAACACCCTATCCTGTTGAATAGTACTCTGAAATAGTATTGAGAATAATGCACATAAATAAAAATAATTTAGACTCCAGCCATGAGCAATTAATTGAGCAACTATTAAATGTTGAGCGAATGGTGGATCCTAACACAACCCTCACAATTTCAGTCGTGGGGGCAGGGGGGAAAACTCTCCTTATTTATTGGCTGGCAAATTTTTTTAAACAGCGAGAGCATCGAGTGTGCATCACAACCTCCACTAAAATGTATCTGCCCGATAAAGCGTGTATTGAGGCGCACGGTATTGATCATCTCGTTGAATTGAGCAAAGGTGA
>JBAHZV010000105.1:0-6615 GCA_037132845.1 Psychromonas sp. | reverse complement strand
TTGCGCAGGAAAAACAAACAAGTTCAAGGCGGAAATTGCAGTAAATGGTTATTCCCTTTGCAATATTTTCAACGAAGAAATCGTTTGTTTTAACCAGTAAGATAGATCAGTTATTTAGTGGAATTGGTATGAGTGCCTGATTAAAGCATCTTGACGTAACATGAGTATATATGCCGTTGGCATTGAAGATGAAAAACTCAGTTAATCTCTCTAAAGGTCATCATATTACACCCTGTTTTATCCAAGAATATTGTTTCTGAAAGCCAATTACATTCAGAGCAACATGTTAATAACACTCGTATTATACCGCTATGCGCATAGGCATAGATGGACGTTGTTAAACGATAAGTGGTAAGCATAAATATTATTTGGGGTGGAGACAGAATAATAGATAAAACTTACTTATTTAAACGATAATGGTTCGATAGCCCACTGACTCTATTGCTTGAGTTAATGTAAAAATGCGTGCTATTGCAACAAGGTATTTATTATCTCTGCTAATGAGTTTAAGTTTGTTTATTATGTGCTGTTTTTTTGATTACTGATGTTTTTGTAAAAGTGCTATGTTAAATAACATTATCTAGGGAGTGTAAAATGCTGATTGAATTAGATATTATTGATCTAACCGTTGGTATGTATGTCATTGAAATAATTAAGCCTAAAAAGAAATTTCAATTACTAGAAAGTGGATTAATAAAAAATGAGAAAATAATCAATTCGCTTCGAAATAAAGGCGTGCAATTATTATTAATTGATCCTGAACGTTATGAAGTAGTGGTAAAAACACTGCCGAGTGAGCAAGATAAAGCGTTTTTTAAAGAGCAGATAAGCAAAGCCAAAAGTGTTTTTAATGAGTCTAAAAATATTCAACGCAAGCTTTTTTCGGATGTAGAAAATGGCTCCCCTTTAGATTTGTCACCCGTTAATCACATTATAAATGAATCGATTGAACTGATCTTTGAAAACCCTGACGCATTAGCCTGTGTGCTTAATTTGCGTCATAAAGATGAATACCTGCTTGAACACTCCGTTGCTGTGTCTGTCTTCATCACACTCTTCGCTTTTCATTTGAAAATAGATAAAGAAATAATTAAAAAATTAGCGGTGGGTGCTTTTTTGCATGATGTCGGGAAGATAAAAGTGCCTACCCATATTCTTAATAAACCCGCTAAATTAACCTCCGCTGAATTTGATGTAATGAAAACACATGTATTACATTCAATTGAAATTCTCAAAATAACACCCGGTATTGACCCGATAAGTTTAGAAATAGCGACATTACATCATGAGCAACTTTGTGGTAATGGCTACCCACATAGACTAAAAGAAAAAGACATCTCTCTTTACGGGCGAATGATTGCTATTTGTGATATTTTTGATGCATTGACCTCAATACGTTGTTACAAAAAAGGCATGTCACAAGTCAAAGCATTTAATGTTTTGCGCGAACTGGGTAAAAAAAATCACTTGGATAGTCATCAAGTGGATCAATTTATTCGCTGTATGGGCGTTTATCCGGTGGGGGCAATTGTACAATTAGAATCGAATAAACTAGCGATAGTAGAATCACATAATGATCAAGATCCTATTCGTCCTAAAGTCACCACTTTTTACAGTTTAGGGAAAAAAGACTTTGAAGCGGAAGAGCGAATCGACCTTGCCATTAATACTGCTCATAAAATTGTAAAGTGTGTGCGAGCGGATGAATTTGATCTGGATATGGATCAAATAATTGAGTACCTCGCACACCAAGGCTAGCTAATTTTAATAAAATGACCGCTACGGTTATCCAATGCACAAAGTTCTGAGCTACTTAAATCGTAACGCCAACCGTGAAGTTTCAAACTGCCATTTTCGACGCGTTCTTTTATCCAGGGAAAAGTCATTAAATTTTGCAGAGAGTGTTGAACCCCTTTACGTTCGCAACAATTATAACGATCTTCTTTAGAGTGAATATTTTTGTCATTCAGAATTTCTTCGCGGACCTCTGCTAATTGTTGCATCCATTTACCAATAAATGTTGCCGATGAGTGAGAGACTGGCGTATCCATTAATGCTTGAATGCCACCACATTGTGTGTGACCTAATACAATAATACTTTCGACTTCTAAGTCGGTGACTGCAAACTCTAATGCTGCGCTGGTACCATGTAAACTGTCTTGATCTTCACAAGGAGGGACCAAGTTAGCAACATTACGAATAACAAATAAATCACCAGGTTCACAATCAAGGATGACACTTGGATCAACTCGAGAGTCAGAGCAGCTAATCAGCGCTATTTTGGGGAACTGGCCCTCTTTTGCTAATTTTAAAAGCTGTTCTCTGTTCGCTTGATAATAGCCAATACGAAAACGCTGATACCCTGCTATTAGCTTGTCAATTGCTGGCATGTTTCTCTCCTTTAATATGTTATGGCGTTATCATATTGTATTTATTGTATAAATAATAATTAAACTATATTATCAAAGCCATTAAAAATACTTATAGTTGAAATAAAGGATTGTTATGCGTACCACATTACACCAACTAAAAGTGTTTAAGCAAGTTTCCCTGATAATGAATTACACTAAAGCAGGGGAAGTGCTCGGGTTAACGCAACCAGCCGTCAGTATTCAAATTAAACAATTGGAAACAAACTTAGGTCTTTCTCTTTTTGAAAAAATTGGTAAGACACTTTATTTAACACCTGCTGGTAAAGAATTACAGATATTCAGTGATGATATATTCAGTCGTTTTGAAAATATGGATATGAGTCTCAGTGCCTTAAAAGGTGAACTTGAGGGGGATTTTTATCTCTCAGCGGTGACCAGTGCAAAATACTTTACCCCGCATCTGTTAGGCGCGTTTCATAAAAAATACCCAAAAGTGAATTTTCATTTGGATATTGTCAATCGTGAGCAAATTATTCAGCGTTTGCAAGATAACAAAGATGATCTTGTGATCATGGGCTTACTACCTGAAATGATGCCCTTAGCACGTTATCCCTTTATCGAAAATCCTATTATCCTGATTGCCAGTCCTGATCATCCGTTAGCAAATAAAAAAAATATACCATTAACAAAACTTTCCGAGCATGCTTTTATTCATCGAGAAAAAGGCTCTGGTACACGTAAGGCCTTTGAAGAGCGGTTAAAAGGAAAGGGGGTCAATCTACAGGTTAATATGACTTTGGGTAATAGTGAAACGATTAAACAGGCGGTAATGGCGGATCTGGGTATCTCAGCTGTATCACGTTACAGTGTCTCATTGGAGCTCGCGACTAATTTCTTGGTAGAGCTTGATGTGCAGGGGTTTCCTCTTTTAAGGAGTTGGTATATTGTGCATCATGAAAGCAAACATCTTTCTCCGATTGCCAGCGCATTTATTGATTTTATTCTTGCATCCAATGTCAGTAAGGATATTTTATGCAATCGTTTTCAGGTGCAAAAAATACTGGGCTAAAATTGAGTTGTATTTTTACTGTTTATTTAATAAGGTGTTGTTTTTGTGAGTATTATTCTTGGTATTGATCCTGGGTCTCGGATTACAGGTTATGGCATTATTGAACAAAAAGGCAACAAATGTTTGTACCTTGCGAGTGGCTGTATCCGAACAAAAGGTGATACGCTTGCTCCTAAACTAGATATGATTTTTAATGGTATTAGCGAAATAATTAAACAGTATCAACCCACAGAGTTTGCTATTGAACAGGTATTTATGGCAAGGAATCCTGATTCAGCATTAAAACTCGGTCAGGCACGTGGGGCTGCCATCGTGGCTGCCACACAGGCTGACTTGTATGTTTGTGAGTACTCTGCAAGGCAGATAAAACAAGCCGTTGTGGGAACAGGAGCTGCAACAAAAGATCAAGTACAACAAATGGTTAAACAAATATTAAAACTTTCAGGTACACCACAAGCGGACGCCGCTGATGGGTTAGCCATTGCGATTTGTCACGCGCATACGGCCAAGACACTTGTCGCAATGTCTGGAAAAGCTAAAAAAACAGTACGGGGGCGATTACGTTGAAACAATTTTCAGAAATACAGATCGGTATCTTTTATGCGCTAGCCGCTTACCTATGGTGGGGCTTTGCTCCACTGTATTTTAAATATTTACATTTTATTCCGGTTAATGAGATTCTTGCACACCGCATTATTTGGTCGCTGTTGGTGACCGCTATTATTATTAGCCTGTCTGGTCTCTGGCATCAGGTTAGGGAGGTTTTATTAACCCCTAAAAAACTGTTTATGTTAGCGATTAGTACCCTACTCATCAGTTGTAACTGGATAGTTTTTATCTGGGCAATTAATAACGATCGTATGTTAGATGCAAGTTTGGGTTATTTTATTAATCCAATAATCAATGTATTGCTTGGGCTTGTCTTTTTAAAGGAGTCTTTAAGTCGCTTAAAATGGATTGCGGTGGGGCTGGCATTTACAGGTGTCTTGCTACAAGTATTAATGCTGGGTGCACTACCTTGGATCTCATTAATCTTGCCAATTAGTTTTGCTTTTTATGGCTTAGTCCGTAAAACTATTAAAATAGGAGCACTAACGGGGCTCTTTGTTGAAACCTTATTAGTGACACCTATTGCACTGTATTACCTGATTGTTATTGCTGATAGTGATTATGTAAATATGCTTGAAAATAGTCAGTCGCTTAATTTCTGGTTAATATTTGCAGGTATTGTCACTGCATTACCACTTATCTTTTTTGGACAAGCTGCATTACGTTTAAAATTATCTACACTGGGTTTCTTTCAATATTTAGCACCCTCAATGATGTTTTTTTTCGCCGTGTTTTTTTATAATGAACCACTCGATTTCCATAAAGCAATTGCCTTTATATTTATCTGGTTAGGTATTGTTGTGTTTGCTTTTGAGAAACAGATTCAGCAAAAATTGAAATAAATACTGGATAAATAATCAGTTGTTTTTTATACTCTCTTTTTTGTAGATCAAATCGTTAGGATTAAAAGATGATTGGAAGATTACGTGGTATTTTATTAGAAAAACAACCTCCGCAAGTATTACTTGATGTGTCGGGAGTGGGCTATGAGATCCAATTACCGATGAGTTCTTTTTATCCGTTGCCAGAACTAGGTCAAGAAGCCGTTATCTTTACCCATTTTGTGGTGCGTGAAGATGCGCAATTATTGTATGGTTTTGCCGATAAACATGAACGCGCAATGTTTCGAGAACTTATTAAAGTGAATGGTGTAGGGCCTAAGTTAGCGCTTGCTATCTTATCTGGTATGTCTGCGAATCAGTTTGTTCAATGTATCAATAATGATGCAGTGAGTAGCTTAATTAAGTTACCGGGTGTCGGTAAAAAAACCGCTGAGCGTTTAGTCGTTGAGATGAAAGATAGGCTTAAAAACTGGGTTGGAGCAGACTTGCTGACCCCTGAGGCAGATAAAATGGCCTTTGAAAATAGCCTAGTAAATACCAGTAGCAACGCGCTTGAAGAAGCGATTAGTGCATTAGTTGCATTAGGTTATAAACCTGCCAGCGCAGAAAAAACCATTAAACAGGTTCACCAACCGGGTATGGATTGTGAAGCATTGATCCGTAGCTCACTTAAAAATATGCTTTAAAAAATAATAGTGACCAATAGGCTGTAAAATGATTGAAGAAGATCGCCTGATATCAGGTATAGAAAAAACAGATGATAATATTATTGATCGTGCTATTCGGCCCAAATTATTGGTAGATTACGAGGGGCAGCCTCAGGTCAACAAACAAATGGAAATCTTTATTGAGGCAACAAGGCAGCGCAGTGAAGCATTAGATCATCTGCTAATATTTGGTCCACCCGGTCTTGGTAAGACGACGCTTGCTCATATTGTTGCTAATGAATTAGCGGTGAACATTAAAACGACTTCGGGACCCATTTTAGAAAAAGCGGGTGATTTGGCCGCGTTACTGACCAACCTTGAAGCAAATGATGTGTTGTTTATTGATGAAATACATCGCTTAAGCCCACTTGTTGAAGAAATTTTATATCCTGCGATGGAAGACTATCAGCTTGATATTATGATTGGAGAAGGGCCCTCGGCACGCTCTATAAAATTAGACTTACCGCCTTTTACATTGATTGGTGCAACCACCCGCGCTGGCTCATTAACCTCACCACTGCGTGACCGTTTTGGAATTGTTCAACGTCTTGAATATTATGAGTTAAAACCTTTAACTAAAATTGTTTTACGTAGTGCCCAACATTTCAATCTGGATTTAGCCAAATCGGGTGCAAGTGAGATTGCCAAACGCTCTCGTGGCACGCCACGTATTGCAAACCGTTTATTACGCCGAGTGCGTGATTATGCGCAGGTTAAAAATGCCACCATGATTGATGTTAAGATTGCCAAGCAAGCATTGGATATGTTGGAAGTTGATGAGCAAGGTTTTGATTATATGGACAGAAAATTACTGATGGCTATTTTAGATACTTTTCAAGGTGGTCCCGTTGGTTTAGACAACTTAGCGGCTGCTATTGGTGAAGAGAAAGAGACCATTGAAGATGTCTTAGAGCCATACTTAATTCAACAAGGTTTTTTACAACGTACACCACGTGGACGTATTGCCACCAGTCGAACTTACCTGCATTTCGGGTTTGATAAGCCATTGTAATCTA
>JBAHZV010000061.1:0-11423 GCA_037132845.1 Psychromonas sp. | reverse complement strand
ATCTCCCTAAAGGGCCGTTGGAGACTACAACGTTGATAGGCAAGGTGTGTAAGTACAGTAATGTATTGAGCTAACTTGTACTAATTACCCGTGAGGCTTAACCATACAAACTCTAAGAGTTTTGTGTGAGTAACCAAGACAAAAAGATTGTAAGCAATCAAGAATACGTTTGTGATAAGCCTATTTTACTAAAGTTTTAATAATATTTATTTGATTAACGAACAAACAAACCCTAACGGGTAAGCATTTTGAACTTAGGTTCAAAAGTTTTAAGCAGCTTTTCTAATTAATTTTTACGTCTAGCGAACATAGCGCTGTGGCCCCACCTGATTCCATTCCGAACTCAGAAGTGAAACGCAGTTGCGCCGATGGTAGTGTGGGGTCTCCCCATGTGAGAGTAGGTCATTGCTAGGCACCTCTTTAAAAAAGCCCTGATAGAAATGTCAGGGCTTTTTTGCTTTTAACGCACGGTGCTCCATCTATGTCTAGCATCGTTTTCATATGATAGTAGGCGAGTTAATGAGCGTGGTTTACCTATTGCCAAGCACCCAAGAAACAAAATCCTGATAAATTGTGCTAGGTTTTTAGTCGCCAACTGTCTATGCAAGTGCCAATAAAGAATAAACGTTATCCTTTTAACGAAAGGTGTTTTTTTGTTTTTGCTCTCAATTAATGCCTTGATATCAAACGAACAACGCAATATTTTATGTTGAAAGGTCTCTATATTTTTACATCGACAGGTATCTCAATAGGATGAAAAAAGTCATGCCTAGGCTGATTGTTTTTAAAAGGCTTTTTGTTTGTAATGCAATGATCACTGTGACAATGCCGGCAATGAGGTAATTATTGTGCAAACTCACGTCAATGTAACCCTTAGGCAAGACCACAGCGGGAACAATAATCGCTGTTAATACGGTAGGCGGGACAAATTTTAGTGCCATCTCTAACCAATCTGGAAAAGTTATTTTTCCTGCAATTGCAAACATCACAAAGCGTATGCCAAAAGTAATGATAAACATGCCTAGAATTAATCCAGTTTCACTCATAAGAGAGGCTCCTTTTTGTGATTTTTGTCATGATTAAACCCACTGTTACACCTATAAGTGCACTAACAATTAAGCCTAATTTGTTTGGCAGGTGCGCAAACGTGAGTGAGCTTACCGCTGCACAAACGATGGCAGTTAACATTGCTTTACTATTCATATAGGGAACAACCATGCCAATAAAGGTTACTGACATTGCAAATTCTAGGCCCCAGTCACTCATATCAGGAATTAAACTGCCGAGTATGACGCCTAAAATTGTAAAGGATACCCACGTGCCGTAAAAACAACTTATGGAGCCAAGGTAAAAGTAATGTGCATTGCTATTATCTGCTTGCTGATATCGTTGACTCATATTAGCAAAACTTTCATCGGTTAAACCAAAGGCAAGTATTGCACGCCAAGCCAGTGAGAGATGTTTAACATGTGCAACAAGTGTCGTGGCATATAAAAGATGACGCAAATTAACCACAAAAGTGGTTAATAAAATCATTTCTAATGGGGCTTGTGCCGCGATTAATGCTAATACAATAAACTGTGCTGAGCCTGCAAATACTAATATTGACATAGCGATTGTAGCGAGTGCTGATAAACCACTATTTGGCGCTAGAGTCCCGAATAAGATGGCAAATGGAATGGCACCTAATATAAGCGGTAAAGCTGCTTTTGATCCTGCCCAAAACTCATGTTTTTGTATGTCATTCAACATCTAGTTGTAGTTCCATATATGTATCTGCACGCTGATAACTGCTTTTACCCTGTGGATGTTTTTGCTTAGTAAAACCAAAATTTTGATACAGTGTCAGAGCACGTAAAAGTTTACTATTTGTTTCTAAACTCATGGTTTTTACCTGTAAATCTCTGGCTTTATTAAGTGCGTTTAAGAGTAATAAACGTCCTACACCTTGACCTTGATTTTCTGTGTTAACTGCCATTTTAGATATTTCAAAATGACCTTTAAAAAGAGGTTTAATTGCGATGCAACCTATTATTTTGTCGGATTGTTTGGCAAAAAATAGGTAACCGCCTTGTGCTAAATAATAACTTTCTGGATGTTCGATTGCTTGCTTATCACTCTTGGTTAATTGGCCATTAAATTCTTCATTTAGCCATTGTAGATTGAGTTGCCTAAAGTCATCTTTATAATTTTTTTTCCAGTTTACAATTTCAATGTCTGCATGGTTTTTTTGTAGATCCTGTATTACCGACTGTGCGAGACCCTGTTCTTGAATGCTATTTTCAAAGGCGTCGATAGCATTAAGCAACGAGGGCGATTGCATGCTGTCTATATAGTTTAATTGTTTGTTTAGTGATTTCCAGACAGGTTTCGTTTGCTCAATGATCACTAAAGATTGTTTGCTCAAGCTGAGCTGGCTGGCGCGTTTATCGGTTGGATGAGGTTGCTTGATAAGATAGTTCTCTTGGATCATCTTATTAGCGAGTTTGCTGACCGCTGTGTGACTAATTCCAAGGTACTCAGAAGCTTGCATGATTCCCATTGGACCGATCTTAGCGATGAGATTGATCAGTGGGAAATAGCTGGGATTAAGGGTGATGCCCATTTCATTATAAATGATTGAAACATCAGAAAAGAGGTGATCACTTAAGCGCTTTAATCGACTGCCAAGGCTGAGGATGCCTAATGTTTTTAGATAATCCATGGTATTCTCTATTCAATATAGGAAACTAGTTGCGTATTTAGTTTCTCGTGTGTGATTGGTATTGTCAATACCAGACTGAAAATTACCCTCAATGTGATCCCTTGGTTGCTTTCCCCATATCTTGCTCCGTGTTATATTAGTGCTAATTTATTTTACCTATTTTTATTTGGAATAACCCATGACCCCGATTAAATCGACGTCTGAAATTCGACAGGGATTTCTTGACTTTTTTACTAAAAAAGGCCATCAAACCGTTACTAGTAGCTCTTTAGTGCCTGATAATGATCCGACTCTGTTATTTACTAATGCAGGTATGAATCAGTTTAAAGATACCTTTCTTGGTAGTGAGCAACGTAATTATACGCGGGCGACTTCTAGTCAACGTTGTGTACGTGCCGGTGGTAAACACAATGACCTTGATAACGTGGGTTATACTGCTCGTCACCATACCTTTTTTGAAATGCTAGGTAACTTTAGTTTTGGTGATTATTTCAAACGTGATGCGATCGCATTTGCATGGGAGTATTTAACCGAAGAGTTAAAGTTGCCCAAAGAAAAATTGTGGGTGACTGTTTTTGACGAAGATTTAGAAACAGAAAAAATTTGGTTGGAGGAGGTTGGTATTGATCCTTTGCGCCTCTCGCGCATTGGTGCAAAAGATAATTTTTGGTCAATGGGTGATACAGGTCCTTGTGGTCCATGTACTGAGATATTTTACGATCATGGCGAACATATTTGGGGCGGTCCTCCAGGAACACCCGAAGAAGAGGGTGATCGCTATATTGAGATTTGGAATCTTGTTTTCATGCAATATAACCGTCATGCAGACGGTACAATGGAAAATTTACCTAAACCTTCTGTTGATACAGGAATGGGTCTTGAGCGCATCACTGCTATTATGCAAAATGGTCACTCTAATTATGATATCGATATTTTTCAAAAACTTATCAAAAAAGTTGCTGAAGTAACAGGTGCTAAAGATCTGGATGATAAATCACTGCGTGTGGTTGCCGATCATATCCGTTCATGTGGTTTCTTAATTGCTGATGGTGTTATGCCCTCTAACGAAGGTCGTGGTTATGTATTACGTCGAATCATTCGCCGCGCAGTGCGCCATGGACATAAATTAGGTGCGACAGAGGTATTCTTCTATAAAATTTACGAAGAACTTATCCATCAGATGAGTGATGCCTATCCAGAACTATTACAGCAACGTTTGTTTGTTGAAAAGATCTTGCGTTTAGAAGAAGAGCAATTTGGCAAAACCTTAGAGCGTGGTTTACAAATTTTAGACAATGCCTTAGATGCGTTAGATGGTTCTATTATTCCGGGTGATGTAGTTTTTAAACTCTACGATACCTACGGTTTTCCGGCAGACTTAACGGCTGATATAGCACGTGAGCGAGATCTCACCATTGACCAAGATGGTTTTGACCGTGCAATGGCAGAGCAGCGTTTACGTGCTCAGCAAGCAAATAACTTTGGTCAAGATTACAATGAAGTATTAAAAATTAACGGTAAAACAACTTTTATTGGTTATGACACACTTGAGTCAAAAGCAAGCGTTTTAAAAATTGTTAAAGATGGTCAGTTTGTTGAACAGTTGGCAGAAGGAGATGATGCCCAAATTATTTTATCTGAAACCCCTTTTTACGCTGAATCTGGCGGACAAAGTGGTGATAAAGGTATTTTAGAATTAAAAAATGGCATCTTTACTATTACTGACACTAAAAAATCAGGTGATGTATTTATACATATTGGTTATTTAGGCAATGGATCATTAAGTGTTAACGAAATAGTTGTCGCAAAAGTAGATAAGCTACGTCGTAAATCAATTGCACTGCATCATTCTGCAACACACCTATTACATGCGGCTTTACGTACCACATTAGGCGAGCATGTTACCCAAAAAGGTTCTTTATGTGATGCGGATAAACTGCGTTTTGATTTCTCACATTTTGAAGCCTTATCAAGGGGCACATTACGCCAAGTAATGTTCATTGTGAATGAAGCTATTCAAAATAACTTTGCCGTGCTCACTCAGTTAATGGATATTGAAGCCGCTAAAACCACGGGTGCAATGGCGCTATTTGGTGAAAAATACGATGAAATGGTGCGTGTTGTAACGATGGGAGACTTTTCAGTTGAACTTTGTGGTGGTACACATGCCCAACGTACAGGTGATATGGGATTCTTTATCATTCGCAGTGAGAATGGTATCGCTGCTGGGGTGCGCCGTATTGAGGCATCGGTGGGTGAGGCTGGTTTGCGAGTAATGCAAAACTTGAATGAAAATTTTGAAGAAGCATGCGCGTTAGTAAAAAGTGACCATTTTTCATTGGGCGAAAAAATACTCGAAGTCTTTGATCGTAATAAAGTATTGGAGAAAGAGCTGGCGCAGTTAAAAGCTAAAATTGCCAGTGAGAAAGGGGCTGATTTAGCCACAAACGCAATTGATATCAATGGTGTTAAAGTAGTTATTGCTCATATTGAAGGCATTGATCCGAAGTCATTACGTGATAGCGTTGATGAAATGAAGAATAAACTACAGTCGGGCATTGTTGTCTTAGCGACAACGGTAGGTGACGATAAAGTGAGTTTGATTGCTGGTGTGACGAAGGATTTGACCAAAAAAGTAAAAGCGGGTGAATTAGTTAATTTAGTGGCCGCTCCCGTTGGTGGTAAAGGAGGGGGGCGTCCTGATATGGCAATGGCAGGGGGAAATAACCCAAGTGCACTGGATGATGCATTAGCATTGGTGGCGCCTTGGTTGGCAACAAAATTATAAATGAATTAGCGCATTGATGGTGTGCGATTAAGTGAGAAATACAAAAATGGCATTAATAGTTCAAAAATATGGTGGTACGTCGGTCGCAAATGTCGAACGAATCAAAGCTGTTGCAGATAAAGTAAAAGCAACACAAGATGCAGGTAATGATGTAGTGGTTGTCCTTTCTGCAATGTCGGGTGAAACAAATCGCATGATTGCATTAGCAAAAGAGCTAAATGCAATGCCTAGCCCTCGTGAAATGGACGTTTTGTTAACCACGGGTGAGCAAACAACGATTGCTTTATTAACCATGGCTCTGCATCATTTAGGTGTTGATGCCGTATCAATGACGGGTGATCAAATCCGTATGAAAACGGATGCTAGCCATTCTAAAGCGCGTATTTTAGATGTTGAAACTGAAAATTTACAAGCGCACTTAGAAAAAGGGCGTGTAGTAGTCGTGGCTGGTTTTCAAGGACGTTGTGAAAATAATAACATTACTACATTAGGTCGTGGTGGTAGTGATACATCAGCGGTTGCAATTGCGGCCACATTAAAAGCGGATGAGTGTCAAATTTATACTGATGTGGATGGTGTTTATACAACGGATCCACGTGTTGAGCCTAACGCTCGCCGTTTAGACAGTATCACTTTTGAAGAGATGCTAGAGATGGCCAGCCTAGGCACTAAGGTATTGCAAATTCGTGCTGTCGAGTTTGCTGGCAAATACAATGTGCCACTGCGTGTACTGTCTAGTTTTAAAGAGGGTGGTGGCACATTAATAAGTTATGAGGAAAATAAAATGGAATCTCCAGTTATCTCTGGTATCGCGTTTAACCGTAATGAAGCACGTCTAACGCTTTCTGGTGTGCCAGATCAGCCCACCGTGGCAGCACAAATCCTTTCACCTATTGGGGATGCTAATATTGATGTAGATATGATTGTGCAAAATACCGTAGGAAATGGTAAAACTGATTTTACTTTTACTGTGCATCGTGACGATTATCAGCAAGCTAAAGTACTGCTTGAAACCGTGTGTGTTGAGTTAAAAGCAGAGACGGTACAAGGTAATAATGAAATTGCTAAAGTATCAATTGTGGGAGTGGGCATGTGGAATCATCCCGGTGTCGCTAAAACAATGTTTGAAACATTAGGTGAAGAGGGCATTAATATTCATCAAATTGCTACTTCAGAGATTAAAATTTCAGTTTTAGTTGATGGTAAGTATTTGGAGCTCGCTGTGCGTGCACTGCACAAGGCATTTGAGCTTGCGACAGAACCTAAAGAAGAAAAATAGCCCTCAAGCTCTAATTCTGTAAAAAATATATGAATTTTCTTTACTGTTAGTTCATAATAAAAATGTAATGAGAATAGACTAATAATAATAGGAGCAGCATATGCTGATTTTAACTCGTCGAGTTGGTGAAACTCTGATGATTGGCGATAACGTAACCGTTACCGTGTTGGGTGTAAAAGGTAATCAAGTGCGCATTGGTGTTAATGCGCCAAAAGAAGTCTCTGTACATCGTGAAGAAATTTACATGCGTATTCAAGCAGAAAAAGATAACCAATAATTGTTATCAACTGACATAAAGAGCTTGAAGGGCTCTTTTTTTTGCTCTTTAAAAAAGTGATATTGTTCATAAAATATAATATGTGACGGTTTAGTGAGCAAATAGAAATAACTCGTTAAAAAATGTTTGACTTGTTTTCATAAGACAGTATTATGAGCGCCAACAAGACGACGGTGGGGTGGCCGAGTGGCCGAAGGCGCTCCCCTGCTAAGGGAGTAACGGGTTTATAGCCTGTTCGAGAGTTCGAATCTCTCCTCCACCGCCATTTTGTTATTAGATTCTTAAAGCGGGTGTAGCTCAGCTGGATAGAGTACCTGGCTACGAACCAGGCGGTCAGGGGTTCGAATCCCTTCACCCGCACCATCTTTCTATTTGCACGAACGGTGTTTATGAATCGAAATAAAAACAAAGAATATCGCGGCGGGTGTAGCTCAGCTGGATAGAGTACCTGGCTACGAACCAGGCGGTCAGGGGTTCGAATCCCTTCACCCGCACCATTCTTTTAAAGGATTACATTGGTAATCTTTTTTTGTTTTTAGAGCTTTAAAATATTGTTTCTCAATGTTTTACATCTATGCGGGTGTAGCTCAGCTGGATAGAGTACCTGGCTACGAACCAGGCGGTCAGGGGTTCGAATCCCTTCACCCGCACCATTCTTTTTTAAGGATTACATTGGTAATCTTTTTTTGCTTCTAGTGCTTTAAAATATTCTTTATTAATCTTTCACCTCGATGTGAGTGTTGTTCAGTTGGATAACGTAGTAGGTTATAAACTAGATATTCAGGCGGTAAATTTCTTCGGTGCTCTTTCCTTTTTAAAAATCGCCTTAAAATCATAATCTTATAAAATAAAAAGCATTAATTGCGCTTGGGGAAGTTATATAAACTTGTTTTTGTGCATAAATATTTAATTTATATGAATAATATCTCACAATATTTTTTGTGTTTTGTGCGTTTGATCTTTTTTTATTATTCCTTTAGTGAGCGCGATATTGAATAATCATTGTGTCTCTTTACTGAAACGTGCATTGTGCTTAGGTAAGTCAAATTACACAGCTTATAGTCGCCTTAATATAGCCATATCTTTCTATTTTCTGTCAAAACGAGTATAGTATGGCGCTTTGAAAATATTGTTTAATTTATTGATAATTTATTTTGAAAAATTGAATGTTGGGAGAAACACATTATTTTCGCTGTTTAGCGAATTTTTAGTAATTAAGCATTGTTTATCGGCGTTACATACCGAACCATATGTGAATAATTATTCACTTATAGGAAGCGTTTTTAAAAGAGGCTTTATCGTAAGTGTAGAAAAGGATAACAAGTATGAATATTACTGAGTCGTTATTTCAAGCATTAGCACTTTTTGGATTAGGAATGGCATTTGTATTTTCATTCTTAGGATTATTAATGATTGCTATTAAATTAATGGCAAAATATATTCCTGCGGATGAGCCCATTATTAATCGCCGTGCATCGAACAAAAAAGTAGTGAATACTTCAACATCTGAAATTAATCCACAATTAATCGCAGCCATCACGAGTGCTGTGCAGCAATATCGTAATGCTGAATCCACATAATGGGGGGCGAACAAATGAAGGGAAAAGCGAATATGTCTAAGCCACTGGCGATCACTGAAGTTGTATTACGTGACGCACATCAATCACTCTTTGCAACACGTATGCGTATCGACGATATGCTACCGATTGCAGAAAAACTAGATAAAATTGGCTATTGGTCTTTGGAAACTTGGGGTGGCGCTACCTTTGATTCATGTATTCGTTATTTAGGCGAAGATCCATGGGATCGTATCCGTGCTCTAAAAAGTGTGATGCCTAATACACCACAGCAAATGTTATTACGTGGGCAAAACCTTTTAGGTTACCGTCATTATGCCGATGATGTTGTTGAAAAATTCGTTGAACGTGCACACACTAATGGCGTAGATGTCTTCCGTATTTTCGATGCCATGAATGATGTGCGTAACTTTGAAACTGCAATCAAGGCCGCGGTAAAAATAGGTGCGCATGCTCAGGGGGCGATATCCTATACAACCAGCCCAGTGCATAGTATTGACGGTTGGGTTGATATGGCGAAGCGTCTTGAAGATATGGGCTCACATTCGCTGTGTATTAAAGACATGGCCGGCCTACTTAAGCCTTATGAAGCAGAAGAATTAATTCTGAAAATTAAAGCTGCAACTGATATCCCATTAGCGTTACATTGCCATGCAACAACAGGTTTAAGTCTCGCTACGCAACAAAAAGCCATTGATTCAGGAATCGATATTATTGATACCGCAATCTCTTCAATGAGCATGACCTATGGGCATTCACCAACAGAAACATTGGTTTCTATTGTGGAAGGTACGGCGCGTGATACGGGCATAGTTTTATCAGAATTGGCCGATATTTCTTCTTACTTCCGCGGTGCACGTAAAAAATACGCTAAATTTGAAGGTGAACTAAAAGGCGTAGACCCACGCATTCTTATCGCACAAGTACCGGGTGGCATGTTAACGAACATGGAAAATCAGCTTAGAGAGCAAGGAGCCGCTGATAAAATGGATGAAGTCTTAGCAGAGATTTCACGAGTACGTGAAGATCTTGGTTTTATTCCCTTAGTCACGCCCACGTCTCAAATTGTAGGGACACAAGCGGTTATCAATGTATTGATGGGCACGCGCTATAAAACAATTACCAAAGAAACTGCCGGTGTCTTAAAAGGAGAGTACGGTACTACCCCTGCTCCCGTTAATGTTGAGTTACAAACGCAAGTATTAAAGGGGAAGCAAGCAATTACTTGTCGTCCTGCTGATAAGATTCCTGCGGAAATGCACACAATTCAAGAAGACTTCAAAAAATTAGCACAAGAGAAAGGCATTAACGTTGCTGAGAACGAAATTGATGATGTACTTATCTATGCATTATTCCCTGAAATTGGTATTAAGTTCTTAGAAAATCGTAATAATCCGGATGCTTTTGAACCCGTGCCAAGCGCAGAGGATTTAATCGTTGCCAGTAGCGCGAAGAAATCTGAGCCTAAAACTTATTCTGTTGCGGTGGATGGTCAACTGTTCAGTGTGCAAGTAGGGCCAGAAGGTAGTATCGAGGGTATTACTGCTCCACCATTAACCGCTGTTTCTGGAACGCCTATCTCTCCTGCTACCGAAGGTGAAGATATTCCTGCACCGTTGGCGGGTAACATCTTTAAAGTGTTAGTTGCTGAGGGTGAGCAGATAAATGAAGGTGATGTGTTACTGGTGATGGAAGCAATGAAAATGGAAACAGAAATTCGCACACCAAAATCTGGTGTTGTGCAATCTGTATTAGTCAAAGAAGGCGATGCAGTAGCAGTGGGTGATTCTCTGTTTACTATTGGTTAAGGAAGAGATAAACGTGGATGGATTATTAACACTTTGGAATGATACCGGTATTGCTCACTTTGAGCTTCCTGGTTTAATCATGATCGCAGTCGGTTGTTTATTATTATACCTTGCTATCGTAAAGAAATTTGAACCGTTATTATTATTGCCGATTGGTTTTGGTGCTATCTTAGCAAATATTCCTAACGCTGGTTTTAATGATGAAGGTGGCATACTTTATTATATCTACCATATTGGTATTGAAACGGGTGTCTTTCCGTTGATCATATTTATGGGCGTGGGAGCCCTAACCGATTTTGGGGCCTTAATTGCGAACCCTAAAACATTATTCTTAGGCGCGGCCGCGCAGTTTGGTATTTTCGCAACATTATTTGGTGCTATTTTACTTAACTATGTACCAGGCATGGAGTTTAGCATGGCTGATGCGGCGGCTATCGCAATTATTGGTGGTGCTGATGGTCCAACCGCTATCTTCTTGGCATCTAAACTTGCGCCCGATTTATTGGGTGCGATTGCGGTTGCCGCATACTCATATATGGCATTGGTACCTTTGATACAGCCGCCTATTATGCGCGCATTAACCACGCTTGAAGAACGCCAAATAAAAATGAAGCAACTACGTCCAGTCAGCAAGAAAGAAAAAATTGTCTTTCCGTTAGCGGTTTTAATGTTGACTATTTTGTTCTTGCCTGCCGCAACGCCGTTAGTGGGTATGTTTTGCTTAGGTAACTTAATGCGTGAATCAGGTGTTGTTGAGCGCTTAAGTTCAACTTCGCAAAATGAGCTGATTAATATTGTCACTATCTTCTTAGGATTGGGTGTGGGTTCAAAACTTTCTGCCGAATCATTTTTGAATTTAGAAACACTGGGCATTTTAGGCCTCGGTGCGATAGCATTTTCAATCGGCACCGCTTCTGGTGTTCTTATGGCTAAACTGATGAACAAGTTCTCTAAAGAGCCTATTAACCCACTCATTGGTGCCGCTGGTGT
>JBAHZV010000137.1:0-13044 GCA_037132845.1 Psychromonas sp. | reverse complement strand
CTATTGGCCGATGAAGAAGATACTTCTACCTTAGTTCCGATTCGAGGGTATGGATTTATGGGTAGTGGGTGTTATATGGCAGTAAATATAAATGAAACCGATTAATTTTGGTATGAAAAACATAAGAGTATATTATACATTTTATGTTAAATAGAATTATGTTCAATAAGATAAAAGATTATAATGAATAAAAAGAGTTATGAACTAAACCATAACCAGATCGTATTTAACATAATATACATTATACGCAGTTAGCTTTATGTGCGCCTTAAGTCACTCTTAATTCTCGTATTACAGATCTTTAGCATTTATTTTGCCAATAATATTTTTAGTGTTATGAATATGTAGAAACTTGTAGATTTGTTCTGTACTGGTCTCAAATAAATATTATCGAATTATGTCATTGATTGTAATGTCCTAAAAAACTAATCCCAATCCCATTGATAAAATGCATCTATAGCTTGATCAATACCACTCGAAGCTTCAATATAAAAATGTTCAAATAATTCATAACGTAACGAAAAAATTGAAAAACTATCAAAAACACCGACGCCGTAGCTCAATTCTACACCGGGTGCTATTTCACCGCTTATACCAACCGCTTGGTCATCACCTGTGCCTGTAGATGCAAGTGACAAGTTTTTAATACCAAGTTCTTCACCGATACTGCTCATCACACCGCCTGTTTGTCCGGCTGCCAAATCAATTAATATATTTGCCATGGTGCTTGTGTCTGCTGATGAGTTGGATAGCCCATAACCACGTGTTAAATATGATAATGCTTCTTGCTGTGCCATGGCGGGCTCAGAAAAAATGCTTAGTTCTAATTCATCAGGTGTACCGGTTACGCGCACTCCAGCAATAACATCATCTTCCACTTTGCTAGTATCACGTATGGCTTCTATTTGTAAATAAGGGGATTCTGCTGACCCTTGGAAAATAATACGGCTTTCACGCAAAACCAATTGTTGCCCCAAAGAACGATAGCTACCTTCAGTAAGTTCAAGTACACCATTGATGGTTAAATCTTGCTCTAATGGTTTTTGGATACTTAACTTTCCCTGAATAGAGGTATCAAGTCCGAGTGCAATAATTTGGAAGTTGTTACCACTATCCAGTAATAAATCCAAACTAATAGGAAAATCTTTATCGGTATTTTCTTGTTTGACATCAATAACAACAATATCTTCTGATTGCGAAACAGCACCTTCGGGTAACTCTTTAACGACAATTCTTCCGTAATCTATAAATAAATCACCTTTAATTTGCAAATTATTTTCTACTAACATATGGATGTCAGAACTAATTAACAAATCTATTTTTCCATAATCGTATACTTCTAGTTTATGCGCAAAAAAATGTATATCTCCTTTTAAGTTTTTTGACCAATCAATCTTTCCTTCTATCGTCGCGATACCAGGTTGTTTAAGCTCTTTTTGTTTTGTTATTAATTTTTTTTCAGGTGCATTAACAATAGTATTAGCAATTTTTTTCAGTGACCTATCTAATAAATTAATCGTATTCGTTAGCAAGGGAACTGAAGCTATTTTTTCAGTCGAGGTGTTAGTATCACTGCTATCAAAGGAAGCTTGTATATTTGCCGATCTATTTTTAATCGTAATAACAGCGCCTAATTTTTTAATTTTCATTGGTAACAGTGGTGATACAAGCGCACTATCTTGGATAATAATTACACCTGTAATATCGGGTTCAGAAACTGAACCTGCGATGCTAAGCTCTCCATGTAGCAGACCTGTAAGCTCGTCTAACGATGGAGTTAACGATAAAAATAATGATAAATCTGGGAATGTTGAGGTGATTTTAGCATTGACCGTCGGTTGATTTATATAGGGTAGTAACTGCCCTTTTACTTGTACATCAATCAAATTATCGGCAAAAATATTGCCATCAAAGTCTATCTTCTGTTTAGACCCCTCAATATTAATAATGAATTTTTTTATTGGGTAATCTATGAAGTTTTCTGTTTCTACACTATTATTTATTTTAAATAACATATTGTTGGATAATATATTTATCTTAAAGTCTGGTTTTGTATCCTTGATCCATTGTAATGTCGCATTGGCAGAGAGTTCACCGGATAATTGAAGTTGATCAGGTAGAAATAGGTTTAAATTAGTTAAAGTATATTGGTCAATATCGATAAGTACATCGCCGGATTCACCCACATTAAATCGCTTAATACACAATTTACCTGCATGATTTATTTCATCTGCCGTTGTTTGCCAACAGTGTGCACTGATATTGACTTGTGGTGCTTTAAAGGTTATTTCAAAAGGAGTCTCTAAGTTTAGTATTTGATTCCCTATCAATACTTTAGCTAAATTAACTTGTGATAATATTTCATTTTTTGTTTGCGTTACAAATAACAGTAGATCACTCGAAACTAAGTCACTGTTAAGTGCGAGTTCAATTTGATGCCGGAAATTATTATTAGTGACACTTTTGTTACTAATGTTGAGTGCCACATCATCAATGAATTGATTTTCTACAGTTATTTTTTGTGCGTTTAGCTTTAGTGTTAACTGTGGTTTTTTAGTTAATATTAATTTACTTTCAAGATCGATGTTTTCTATTTTATACGCTTGGTAGGTTAACGCTTGAGCGCTTAATTGAGTGTCTATTTGCAACGCATCATTCGGTCCAATAATTTTAATGTTACCCACAACTTGACCTTCAGCCTCGACGAAACTTTTGCTGATATCGTCAAGTTTTATGTCGATAGTCAGATTATTTTGCGCCGCTAGGCGCCCGTCTACAACTAAGTTGTTTTCAGCATTCTTAATGGTGAAGCGATCAAAAGTAATCCCTTGTAAATTATCCCCATATACACGTCCATCAATCGATAGTGGCCTTGATAAAAAGTCTCCAATGATCGCTAACTCGGGGAAATTGAACTGCCAATCTGGCGCTGTGTTTTGATAAAGGGTAAGTGTCGCTTGTTGCTTTATTAAACCAGATAATTGACCTCGGTAAGGTGTGTTTAATTTAGCCAAATTTATATCGGTTATTTTTAGTTGACCTAACCATTCCACTTTATCTTGCCAGTTTAATAAACCTGAAAAATCAACGATGCCTGATAATGTTTCAATCTTTAAGCTTTGAACCTGCACCTGTTGTAAGTCCCCTTTTGTTTTTAAGCTAATAAAACCACTAGGAAAATCTTTTATCGCATAATCGCTTTGCAAGTTAATTTGATGATCAAGTAACGAACCTTTACTCGTTAAACTACCCTTCTTTGCGCTATATTGCGCCTTACCTGTTAATGGCCATTGAAGTTTCTGCCACTTTAGATCAATGTTATGGGGTAAATTTTCCGCTAACAAATCAAAGTGAGAATGTAATTGTAAATTAACCTGATTAGAAAGAATTAATTCACTGCTTAAATCAGATAAGCTCCCCATCGTTGTCAGACTATAATGTACACCATTGAATAATGTTTCTGGTTGTAACTGGCTAATGTTTTTTAGCTTACCTTCAATCTTAATCGCAAGCGGATAATCATCAATAAAGTTGATATCGGCATTTAAATGGAGCGATGTTTCTGGAAGATCTAAATCAAATTCCCTAATACTAAGCAGTGTTTCATTAAAAATCAGTGCAATGGTTAAGTTATTCAATGCCAGCAGACTTTTATTATTCTGCTCTACTTTAGCTTGCTCAAGTTGAAATTTTTTGATATTCAAATTAATGGGTAACGATACTCTTGGCAACATCTCTGCTGTTATTAGCGCTGGTAATGATTCAAAATTCAAGTATTGACGTATTTTTTTATTGTTACTATGGTTTGATTTAGTGATAGCATCAGGAACACTGTCTGGCAGGTTAATGAATAAACCACTTAAGACTGTACTTAATGTAACATTATTAGCAAAAGCATTCGCTTGCAGAGAAATTTTATCAAGGTCAATCGTGAGATCGCCCATACTAAAATGCACATCGGTAATATTCGTGGAATAAATAATAACGTCGATGGGAATATCGATAACCAATGGTGGTGTTTGAATTTTTTCAGGTTGTGTTTCATTGTCTATCGATGGCACTAACTTAATTTTAACACCATCAATATTCAATGATGTTAAACAGAAACTATTCATTAAACAGGACCAATCAAATTGGTAAAAAACAGATTTAATGTTGACCTCTGCATTCTCAGCGAGCCAGCTTATATTGACAAATTGTGGCGAGTGTAAAAGCGTCCCATCTGCAAGTTCAACAGACAGGCGAGGTTCAAAATGCTGCACAGTTTTTAGAAATGCTTGGCTTCCACTATGAGAGAATAATAATACACTTACTAAAAGTAGCGCGCTAAACAATAACCAAGCAAGTGTTATTAGACTATATTTGATAATGTTGATGATCCCTTTTTTTAACATAATAATTAAGGACCTATCATAAAGTGAATAGCAAATGAGTTGATTTTATTGGTGACGGGTTTAGCAACATAAAAACGAATGGGCCCCACTGGTGAAGCCCAAACAATACCTGTACCAACACTGCTTGAAAAATCCTCTGAAAAATCATCCGTTGCCGTACCGGCATCGGCAAAGAAAGCAAGCTTCCAGTTTTTTGCGAGTGGGTAACGATACTCTGTACTCATCACTGTAAGGTATTTTCCTCCTATTAAGTAATTGTCATTATCTTCTGGAGCGACACTTTCATAATCAAAGCCACGAATGCTTCGATCACCACCCGTAAAAAAACGCATCGAAGATGGCACATTATAAATGGAGTCTGTTTTAATTATGCCAACCTCTGCCATGCCAATAAATTGATGTCCAGAATAGGTACGAATTATTTTATATTGCCCATAAATTTTTACCAAGTTTTCACTGGAAAACCACCATTGGCTCGACGTTTCAAATAACGTTATGATCTTATCACCCCAAGTGGCATTAACCCCGCCACGAAAACGAGTTCGACTAAAACTAATGCCTGGGATAAAAAGTGTTGTTGAAAATTGTTGTTGTCCTTGTGAACCAGACTCATGCTCATGACGTAGAAAAATATTGCGATGCCATTGATTATCAAAACGCCAATGGCGAGTGATACTGTTGATATATAAGGTGGTGTCAGTATCATTTTGATTTTCCATCTGATAACCTGATTGCAGTGAAATATAGTTATTGAGGGGATCTTCTAAGGGCATTTTATAGGTTAATGAAGCTTCTTGTTTTGGAATTGAGGCGACCAACGCCCCTTCAATTGAATGTCCAGCATCATTTAGCCAGGGGCGTTTCCAGCCAAATGTACCACGCAATCCTTCATCACTTGAAACACCCAGACCTATATTAAAAGAATCTTCTGGTTGCATTGATGCAACAATATTTAATGGGATATTTAAGCCCTCTTTTTTACTAAAATCAGGCAAAAGGCTAATACTTTTAAAATAACCTGTTTGACTTAAATTGGCATTTAGCTCACCTAACTGCTTAGTATCAAATGGATCACCTATCTCAAAATTACGCATATCCGTGACAATTTCATGGGCAGACAGCGCGCTCTCAAAAATAAAATCACCAAATAGATAGCGAGGACCACTATCAAACCATAAAGAAACACTTGCACTATTTTTAGCCGAAGAAACTTCCACTCGTGACTTTACAAATTTAGAATCAAAATAGCCATAACGACGCGCCACACTTTTAAAACTACTTTTTGCAGATTCGTAATTGGTATGTAATAAGATATCACCTTTTCGCAAAGTGAAATTTTCAAGCAACTCAGTAAAATGAATAAAGGTTTTACCCTCACCTAATATTCTGATGTCCGATTCAACGATCACCGTTTGTGGTCCAGTAACAATGTCGAGTATTACTCGTTGCTCAGATTGTTCTGTGGTGCTCATATCGCTTACAGCGATGACGATTTTAGGTTGGTAATAACCAAAAACAGTGAGCGCTGCCTGTGCAGATTTTTTTACCTCAGATAAATAACCTTCATTTTTTGCGTTCTTAGGTAATTCAAGACCAAGCAAATAATCCTCTACATTAGTATGAGCATCGCCATCAACACCTTTTATTTCAAAAATTATTTCTGTAGCACCTAACGTACTATGAAAGAGAGACAGGCATAAAAGCAATAATTTGGAAAAGTTCATCATAAATATTATATCAACAATCTATTTGTAAAATAAAAGTATATTGGAATGCTTTTTTGAGGACCGCATAGCAACCAAATGTACCTGGATATTGTGTGCAACCTTTAGAAATTAAAAGACCAGTTGTGCTTGCGATTCAACTCTTTCTGTAATGATTATTAACTGTAGTTCCTCCTCAGTGGTAATGATAGTACTTACGATAATTTATTGATTATTATACTGAATAATTCGTCCACACTCGCGCTTATTGCAAACTTTATGTCACGTTATTGTAACGCAAACCTCTCTTGTTCTGCAATTCGCATTTACATTACTTTAATATGATGTTTTTAAGTCATCTTTGCCCTTATCAAATGTTGTCACAGATCATTGCGATGGTTTCAGTAAGAAGAAAGTTAGCAAGCCAACGGCAAGTCATCAGTCAAATCTATTTAATAAAAAAGGTCATCATCCCCACGCTGCTGTTAACCAATACTCTCGCTATTTTTTGTAAGCAAATCTTGATTGATCATGATTTTTACTTTATCGTGCTTTTTTAATAATGAAATAAAGGAAAATAAAATGGCTTTAGCTACTGCACGTCATATCTTAGTAAATTCTGAAGAGAGCTGTTTAACACTAAAAAGCGAAATTGAAGCGGGAAGTGATTTTTCCGACGTAGCAAAAAAACATTCATCTTGCCCATCGGGTGCAACAGGTGGTGATCTGGGTGAATTTGGACCTGGTATGATGGTGCCTGAATTTGATGCGGTAGTCTTCAGTGCACCCATTGGTGAAGTGCAAGGCCCCGTTAAAACACAGTTTGGTTATCATTTGTTAGAAGTGACTGCACGTAAAGACTAGTGTTTTCATTTTAGAGTAACGACTTAGTTTGCTAACTCAGTCGTTACTCATTTCATTTTATGCTACCCACACGTACGGCTTTACCTCCCATCAAACTTTTCAATTTAGAATAAAAAGGTAAAAAAATACCACTCTAAAAGTGGCATTTATTAAAGCATTGATAGATTTTATTACATAAGAGCGTCTTGATCAGCACCTTCTTTTTCAACAACAACTGGGATCATATGTTCGCGGTTTATGCCTAATTTAAGCGAAATCGAACTTGCTACGTAAATAGACGAGTAAGTCCCCACCACAATACCGATCAACAATGCCGTTGAGAAACCATGAATTAACGTGCCACCCACAATAAATAATGAAACCAACACAAAAATCGTGGTACCCGATGTGATCATCGTTCTGCTCAATGTTTGGGTAATGGATTGATTAACCACTTCTTCAGACGTTGCGGTGGTCATTAATCGGAAGTTTTCTCGGATACGGTCAAAAACAACAATGGTATCATTGAGTGAATACCCAATCACAGCCAGCAATGCGGCCAATACCGTCAGATCAAATTGTAATTGGAATAATGAAAAAATACCTAAGGTGATAATGATATCGTGTGCCAATGCCAAGACAGAGCCAACGGCTAAGCGCCATTCAAATCGAGCACTGACATAAATCATGATGCAAATAAGTGCAATAATGATAGCAAGCCCACCATTTTCAGCCAGCTCTTCGCCCACATTTGGACCAACAAATTCAATACGACGCATGTCAATATTACCAAAATCAGCATTTTGCAAAGCATCAAATACATGGGATCCAATCACCGCGCCTTTCACACCGTCTTGTGGTGCAATACGGATCATGACATCATGACTACTACCAAAATGTTGTACCACTGCCCCAGGAAAACCTGATTCAGCTAATATCTCACGTACTTCAGGTAGCACTGCTGGTTGTTCAAAACCAACTTCAATCAATGTACCACCAGTGAAATCAAGCCCCCAGTTGAGCCAATTAATACTTAACGTAACAATAGAAGCAACAATTAGAAATATTGAAAACCAAGCGGTAAGCTTTGAATATTTCATAAAACGAAGTGGAGTTGTTCCTTTAAATAATTCAATCATAATTTTTCCTTAAATCGTTTTTAGATAGACAATTTTTTAATATCATTACGTCCACCCCAAAGAGCATTGACTATCGCACGTGTACCAAAAATAGAGGTAAACATAGAGGTTGCGATGCCTATCATGAGCGTTACCGCAAAACCTTTAATTGGTCCAGTACCCACAGAAAATAAAATAAGTGCGGTGATAAAGGTCGTAATATTCGCATCCGCAATGGTGGAGAAGGCATTCGCATAACCTTCATGAATAGCACGCTGTATGGATTTTCCGGCTTTAAGCTCTTCGCGAATACGCTCAAAGATTAAAACATTAGCATCAACAGCCATACCGACCGTTAAAACAATACCCGCTATACCGGGTAACGTTAATGTTGCACCCGGAATCATAGACATCAGACCAATGATCATGACGATATTAAATAACAATGCGAGATTCGCAATAGCACCAAATTTACGGTAATAGAAAAACATAAATAAAACCACCGCTAACAAACCATAAAGCATCGCTTTCATACCATTATCGATATTTTGCTTACCAAGACTTGGACCAATGGTGCGCTCTTCAACAATCTGAATGGGGGCGATTAACGCACCGGCGCGTAATAATAGCGCTAAGTTATGTGCTTCTGCTGCATTATCTAAACCGGTGATGCGAAAGCTTCGCCCAAGTTGCGCTTGAATGGTTGCCACATTAGCAATCTCTTCGCGCTTAGCAATCTCAATTTTACCATTGGCTTTCTTTTTGCCGGTCGGTAAATATTCGATAAACAGAGTCGCCATTGGCTTGCCAATGTTATTCTTAGTAAAGTGTGACATTTTAGCCCCACCTTGCGAATCCAAAGATATATTTACCTGTGCACGGCCAAATTCATCAAGACTTGATTGCGCATCAACAATATGATTACCGGTTAATATAATACTCTTTTTGACGACGACAGGTGAGCCATCACGTCTTTCATGAATAATACTTGATGACGGTAGACGGCCGGCTAAAGCATCGTTAATATCCGTCGTTGTATCCACAGCATGAAATTCTAACGTTGCTGTTGCACCTAAAATTTCTTTCGCTCGTGCAGTATCTTGAACACCAGGCAATTCAACCACAATACGATCTTCACCTTGGCGTTGTACTAAAGGTTCAGCGACACCTAATTCATTTACACGGTTACGTAAAATACTTAAATTTTGTTGTAACGCGTCTTCTTTGGTGGCTTTTAATTTGGCCGCCGTCATTTCAACCGTTAATACAAATTCATTGTTTGTTTGGTCATCGGTAAAAGTAAACCCTGGGTTAAGTGGTTCAAGGAAAGCCACCGCATCATCAAGTATTTGTTGTGTTTTAAAACGTAAAATAACACCTGTTTGAGTGGTTGCTTTACGGATACCACGAAAACGAATTTTTTCTTCACGTAAACTTGAGCGGAAATCTTGGACCATTTGTATTTGTGCTTTGCTCACCGCTTCGTCCATGTCCACTTCCATTAAGAAATGTACTCCACCACGTAAATCTAAACCCAATTTTAGTGGCGAACCCCCTATTGCTTCTAACCATTCAGGTGTGGCGGGAGCTAAATTTAGCGCGCTGATAAATCCATCACCCAATTGATCAGCAATCACATCACGGCTAATTAGTTGGTCTTCGCTTGATGTTAAACGAATGAGTATTTGGCCATCTTCGATGGCGATACTCTTAGGCGTAATGTTGGCATTTTGTAATAAACGTTCAACTTTGTCGAGCGTGGTCAGTTCTATTTGAGCACCACGAGTAGCAGAAATTTGAATGGCAGGATCTTCACCATATAGATTGGGCGCGGCGTAAAGCAAACTGATTAATACTATCAAGCTAAGCAGAATATATTTCCACATAGGGTATTTATTTAACACAATACAGTCCTTTATATACTGCCAATATATTCTTTGGCATTGAGAAAAGGCGAAATCATCAGAATTTCGCCTTATTTTTTTAGATAGATTTTAGCGTGCCTTTTGGTAGCACAGCAGTAATGAAATCTCTTTTCAGTGAAATAACATTACCTTCATTTAATTCAATTTGTACATATTCGTTTTCTTCGCTCAATTTAACGATACGACCAATTAAACCACCGCTTGTTAATACTTCATCTCCTTTGCCCATGCTTTCCATCAGATTTTTATGTGCTTTAGTACGGCGGGCTTGTGGGCGATAAATCATAAAGTAAAAAATACCAGCAAAAATCACCATCATAAAGATGAAAGAAAAATTATCTTGCTGTGGTGCGCTTTCAGCCGCTGCATGTGCTTGTGAAATGAAAAAACTCATTTGGATGTTCCCTATTAAATTAAAATGTTATTGCTTATGATGTCACTAAAAAAATTCTTAACATTAAGAATGTGATTAAATCTTAGTGATGAAAAAAGCATTATAGATTGAACCTGTTGCAAATAGAACTACTCGTTACAAGACATTCAAGCTAAGGCTATTTTTCTAGCGACTATTTGATCACAAAATTAATGTAATAGCTATATGAGGCACTAAAAAAATGTGCACTATAACTATTCTCAGTCAAAATATTTTATATTGTCGCGATTATAGACGCCAATACAACATGCAAGTTAATATCCTCAACTTTATGGATTTTACCTTGCATATAGTGGTTAAATAGATCCATTATTCTGCTTCACTCACCATTGGTTTTTCAACACCAATACGTTGGTAAAATTTATCAACGAATAGGTCTAATGTACCCTGCTCAATGGCATCACGCAAACCTTTCATTAAACGCTGATAGTAACGTAAGTTATGAATGGTATTTAGGCGTGCTCCTAATATTTCACCACATTTATCAAGATGATATAGATAAGCACGTGAATAATTTTTGCAGGTATAACAATCACATTCAGCATCTAATGGGCTGATATCTTCACGATGTCTGGCATTCCGAATTTTCACTACACCATCTGTCGTGAATAAATGACCATTACGTGCATTACGCGTTGGCATAACACAATCAAACATATCCACACCACGACGAACACCCTCAACTAAATCCTGTGGTTTACCAACACCCATCAAATAGCGTGGTTTATCCGCTGGAATTTTAGTGGTAACGTGATCCAAAATGCGGTGCATATCTTCTTTGGGCTCACCGACCGCTAAACCGCCAATTGCATAACCATCAAAACCTATTTTTTCAAGACCCGCTAATGACACATCACGTAGATGCTCATAACAGCCCCCTTGGATAATACCAAATAATGCATTAGGATTTTGTTGTTCATTAAAACGCTGACGGCTACGCTCTGCCCAGCGTAACGAGAGTTTCATTGAAATATCCGCTTCCTGCTCAGTGGCAGGATATGGCGTACACTCATCAAAAATCATCACGATGTCGGCACCTAAGTCGTATTGAATTTCCATGGAAATTTCTGGTGATAAAAACACTTCATCGCCATTAACAGGACTACGAAAATAAACGCCTTCTTCTTTTATTTTACGCATTTTTCCCAAGCTAAAGACTTGAAAACCACCGGAATCGGTCAATATTGGACCATTCCATTTCATAAAGTCATGTAAGTCGCCATGCATTTTAATCACTTTTTGACCCGGGCGAAGCCAAAGGTGGAAAGTATTACCTAATAATATTTCAGCACCGCTTTCATCGACTTCTTCAGGGGTCATGCCTTTTACTGTGCCATAGGTACCAACCGGCATAAATGCGGGTGTTTCAACGGAGCCTCGTTCAAAGGTTAAACGACCACGACGGGCGCGACCATCGGTTGCAAGTAAATCATATTTCATTTTCATTTTTCTTTTCCTGGTCGGAAAAACAGTCCGACTTTTAATGTGTTTATTGGTTATAAATGCGTGCGGTTGCTATTGGTTAAAAACATTGCGTCACCATAACTAAAGAAGCGATATTGTTCTTGTATGGCAACTTGATATGCTTTATCTATATTAGGCTTACCTGAAAAAGCGCTAACCAACATCAATAGTGTTGACTCTGACAGATGGAAATTGGTGATCATTGCATCAATCACTTGGAATTGATATCCCGGATAGATAAAGATATCCGTATCCGCTAAATATGGGGCTAACGGTTTACCTTTGGCAAGTGTCGCAGCAGCGGCGCTTTCAATTGAACGTACTGAGGTAGTGCCAACTGCAATGATGCGCCCACCCTTCTTTTTAGTGGCTATAATTTTATCAATGACTTGTTGTGAGACCTCAGCAAGCTCACTGTGCATATGATGCTCAAGTATATTTGCAACTTTTACCGGTTGGAAAGTGCCTGCACCCACATGTAAGGTGACAAAAGCAAAGTCGACACCTTTTTGTTGTAATTTATCTAAAATCGCCTGATCAAAATGTAAACCAGCCGTTGGTGCAGCAACCGCTCCGGGGTGTTTATTATAAACCGTTTGATAACGCTCTTTATCGGCATCTTCATCGGGCCTGTCGATATAAGGGGGCAATGGCATGTGGCCAATATTTTCGAGTACTTGCAGTACCGACAAGGGATGGTTTATATGAATTTCAAATAATGCGCCATGACGTTTGACCATCACTGCATCAACACTCTTTTCTAGGCGTAATTTGCAACCTGGTTTTGGTGATTTTGAGCTACGTATATGTGCCAGAAAACTGCGTTCATCTAAAACACGTTCCACCAACACTTCAATTTTCCCACCGGTCTCTTTTTCACCAAATAAACGTGCTGGAATAACCCGTGTATCATTAAAGATAAGTAAATCATTTTGGTTAATTAAGCCCAAGACATCGGGAAACTGTAGGTGATTAATCTCGCCTGATAATCCATCAAGTGACAGTAAACGACTGCCACTACGCTCGGATTTTGGGTAGCGAGCAATGAGTGATTTGGGTAAATCAAAGGAGAAATCAGAGACTTTCATGAATAGGTTCCGCAAAATAAAGCGTGATTATACCCTACTAATGCGGGTCTGCAATAGACTTAATAAGTATGCAGAT
>JBAHZV010000142.1:0-7748 GCA_037132845.1 Psychromonas sp. | reverse complement strand
TATTTTACTAGGGATTACCTTATTATTGGTAATAATAAGCTCCCCAAAAATACCTTTAAGTTTTTCATGAGTCGTAAACGCTTCTTCTTTGGAATAAAGTAGCTCTTCATATCTAGCCCTCCAATTAACTTCTTTGTAATTGTCTAAACGCCTAAATAGAAAAAAGATGGCATCCAATGATTTGAGTTCTTTTAATTTATCACTGTATATCTCCCCTCTATATAAATCCCCATCAAATATTGAAAATGTTTTATGTAATTTTTTCACGTAATAAAACCTATCTTCTGGAATTTGTTTTTGTACAGAAGATAAAATTGCAGAACTCTTTACTCTGTAATATCCGATATATAAAATAGATAAAAGAATAACAGATATTAATAATGCTTTTAAAAATCCCATGATCCACCATTTTAATTTAGTGTTACTTGTTATAAATATTGAGAGGAATGAAAAATACAGTTCCAAATGCATCTAAATTATCCGCCAATATTATCATTTATTAACGTGCCCTATGATCTGGTTGCGTAATACCATGATGCCGATCGCTCAATACTATTCAAACCGATCACTTTTTTGCTAATCCGTAGACCAGTGTAAAATCTAACTTGAGTGATCTGCATCAGTCAAGAAATTTAGTTTTTTCCGCATTGACTCACCTTTTAATTTCAACTTTATTGCCCCGTGAACAAGCCGATCTAAAATAGCATCCGCAGAGTCGATTCTCCGATCATTTCATAGCAATTTTCTATCGCTAATTGACTCGCAATTAAGGTATATTTCGTATCGTATCTGGCATCAATTAATTCCAGTAAATCACTCCGTTGTTGGGCTGTTAATGGCTCTAATCCCCAATCATCTAAGATCAGTAAACTGGCCGAACTATATATTCTATAAAACGAACATATTTCTGCTCTCTAAATAACAACAAATTACCAACGGTAGCTTAAAGCTGAAGTTATGGTGCATAGCGACCAAGGAAGCCAATAGGGTAGTGCTGATTATTTAGTTTTTATGAAAGCACATAACCTTGTTCCATCGATGAGTCGTCGAGGAAACGGCCATGATAATACCGTTGCAGAAAGCTTTTTTGCAACGATTAAAAAGCGAATAATTAAAAGAAAGATCTACCCAACACGTAATGATGCGAAAACTGAGATATTTAATTTCATAGAAATGTTTTACAATCCTAAAAAGCGCCATTCGCATATTGGTGGGGTTTCACCTGCAAAGTTTGAATAAGCGTATTATTCTGAATTAAAAACTGTCTAGTGAAATATGGGAAGTCCAGTTGTTGGGTCAATATTATTTACATAGGAGCGAACCTGTGAACAAACCTCTTTGCTACACAACGATCATATTAATTGTTATAACGGCTTTTTTACTCACTTTAAATAGAGAAGCCATATTTACAAACTCTGGAGAAATAATCGATACGCAAACGGTTAATATAACGTCATTGGATGAACTAAATAAATTGTTCAATAAGTTACAATATACGACTGAAAATTGGAAAGATAGCGATCGTGATATCCCGCGTATTATTATTGATAAAGTCAATGAAAATTGGCCTAATACTTCATCTGCATTACCCGTAACCACTAAAAAATCGATTTTTTTCCGTTTAATGATGCCATTGATACTGGTTGCCAATGAAAACATTTTACGCGAACGTGAAATCGTCCAAAATGCCTCTTTAGATTCTAAACACCTCACTGATCTTGCCTTTAAATATACCGTGATTAAAGAGCCACAAGCTAAGTTAACACAAGCAGATCGTCACACTTTATTAACACGTGTAGACACTTTTCCCACTTCAGTGGCATTGGCTCAAGCGGCAGAAGAAAGCGGTTGGGCAACGTCTCGTTTTGCTTTACAAGGTAACGCTTTTTTTGGGTTATGGGACTTCACCGGCAACGGCATGAAACCAAAACAACAACGTCAGGAACTTGGAAATTATGGCGTGGCACGGTTTGATAATCCACTGGCATCTGTTGAAGCGTATATGCTCAATATTAATACGCATCAAGCCTACTCTCAATTACGACTTCTACGTGCACAAAAGCGTTCAAATAATGAGCGTATAACAGGTAACCAATTTGCGAGCAAACTTGATAAATACTCAGAGAGAGGACAAGCTTATGTTCAAGGGATACAACAAATTATTCGTTATAACAATTTAGAATCAACAGATGGGCTTTCATTGGATAATAGCAAAGAAATCCATTTGTTCACCGCTATTAGACCTTAGTAATATCACTTTTAACAAACCTAATTTATAGTGGTTTGCTAAAGTAGGGGTATGTTAACAGCCATAAAACACTTTATTTAGCCACTAATTAACCGAGATTTCATTTGTAGGATTTGTTCTTCAATCACTAACGCGACACCATCATTATTGTTGCTACTGGTAATATGATCTACTAATGCTTTTGTTTGCGTATCAGCATTTTCCATCGCCACCGAGAAACCTGCAAACAGCAACATCGCATGATCATTTTCAGCGTCACCCACACACATCACATCAGATGCTGAAATATCGAGTAATTGACAAAGCTTTGCAACGGCGATGCCCTTATTGCAAGCGGGGTGTAACACTTCTAGGAAAAAAGGGGCACTACGCACAATGTTGTATTGACGTTTTAAGGCATCCGGTATTTTTTTGATTGCAAGTGTTAGCCGTTTCTCATCTGCCAGCATCATCGCTTTAATGAAAGGTTCATCATCATCCAAAGTATTAAAATCGACTTCATTGGCGGTGAGATCATTGGTCTGCGCTTCTAAATCTGTCCACTGATTATTTTGATGTGTGATCAGTCCTTGTTTTACTGAAAAAGCGTGTATATCCAACCCGAGTTGCTGAGAAACTTTAAAAGCGGCTTTAACATCCGAGCCTTTTAAGTATGTTTGATACAACACTTCTCCACTTTCTACACACTGTACTAATGAGCCATTATAGGAAATAACAAAATCGTCTTTTGATGTTAACCCTAATTGTTCAAGATACGGCTGTAGCCCTTTGCGTGGGCGACCAGAGGATAATACAACTCTGATACCTGCTCGCTTAGCATCTTGAATAGCTTGGCAGTTTCGTGTTGAGATAACTCGTTCATTATTTAACAGGGTGCCATCCATATCCAGTGCAATCAGTTTAATCATTATTTATTACCTATAAAGAGACATAAAAGTTGAGTGTTATTAATGACACAATACAGTGCTGTTAGACTTAGTTTATAGGTTTTTTAATTTCAGGGTACGCTTGAGGTAAAAATAGATCCCAATAAAGTCATTTAGTTACGTTATACTTTATTTTTGAGTGACTCACTCGTTGCATATGCGGGTTATTAACATACATAAAACTTAAATAATTTTTTATTTAAATAAAATTAGCTGTATTTGATTTTTTAAGCTATAGTCTATTTTTGAAATCAAGATTGTTCATGAAATTAAAGGCAAAGCTCTTCTCTCTGTTACTCCCACGTTATCGTAGTTGTCTTCAGCTTATATCTTCGCATCATCCACAATCATTCAGTTTTCAGAGTGTCGTATACTGCGACAATTTATCGCATCATTACAAATAAATTTTATAATGATATATTTTAAAATCCCAGAAGGATATTTCTATGGCTCGTACTACGGGAAGAAAAAGATTTTGGTTTCAACAAAACCAAAAAGAAAAATTAGAAACAAAAAACACCATTAAATTCATACTACAATTATCTAAATAGAACAAATTAGCGATGTTATTTTTGAGGAGCCTCTATCCTCTTAAAATAACCGAGCTGTTTTTGTTTATTGCTTCACTGTCACAATCTTATTTTTGAAAAATCCCTAGACTCTCTGTCGCATTATTGATGCTTTCATCATATCGATATGCTAATCATTCCTTTCGTGTCACTCTTTATCCTCATTTAATGCACAAATAGCTTGCTAGGATTTTAGCGGGTATTTTACCGCGCGACCCTCTTATCGTTAACAGGCAAAGCAGAGGGGACGATTAGGTTAAAAATACCATACTAAATTAAATTCAAGTATTACGTTCGGATAAGTTTTGTTTAACAATATCCGATTCTTTTTGCGCATAAAAATCGACGTAAAATGAAGTATCTTCCGTTAAAAATACCACTTTATGCCAATATTCAGGTGGTGATATAGCGGATTGATTCGCTTGGATAATAATTTCTTTATCGATTTTACCTCGGCGATCAGTAAATCCAAAAAATTTTAACTGCCCATTAGTGACAAAAATTTTCCCATAAACACCTGCTTTAGTGTTGTGTAAATGTAAAAACATTTTTGGAATATTTGTTTTAGTAAACAGGGAGGTAGATTTATAATTAACAAAATCCTCTGGAATAGATATCATGAGAAGTGCTCCTTTAATATTAAATAATGCGTAACAGAATAATTAGCAATAATAAAATGTCGGCTGTCAAAAAGGCGTTTAAAAGGCAATAAACTTTAATGCCTTTAATTTTGCAACTTAACAGAAAGACACAGCTTACTGCGTGAAAAATGAATAATATCCAATAAACGAATACTCGCAAAAATCACATAATTATTAAAAGTGTAATACATAGTGTAAAAATTGAAATTATTTTACCTATGATGCATTAATATTAGTTATTATTTTGAATATGTATAATGCACTTTGAAATCAAAGTTGTTTCTATATCCTCGTTATCATGCAAAAAAATTTAGCGAGTCGTGAGGTCATGTTGTACCTTGCCTTGATCCTTTCGATAAAAAGCATCACCATGATTGCAGGCTTTGTCCTGCGTAAATACAGAGGTTTCTTTCGATGATCAGGGCGCAATTGTTCGTTGGTTAGTCTGCAAGCAGTTAGGTTTTTGTGCTAAAAAAAATTGTTACCCTTTGAATAATAATAGGTATAGTGAAAGGGGGAGCGAAAAAAAACGCAAGGATAAAGCTTACATTTAAGGGTGTTATTACAAAGGTAAATAATATAAATAACATGAAAAAAATATGGATATAAAAAAACTTTTTGCAGGTAAACAAAACATCTTATATCAACAAGTTAATGCTGGTAATTCTTTGCTAGTGAAAGAAACTGAACATTATAGATGGTTTGAATATGGTGGTCATTCTATTCAGTCGCTAATGGATAAAAGGTCACCGGAGAAGTTATTAATGCCTGTCGCGCAGTCCTTTTTATTTTTTTTACTGTTAAACCAACAGCCACTTAAGTTATTAAATTTAGGGCTTGGCGGTGCTTCTCTGGAACGATCATTAGCATCCATCGGAAATTTATCATTGACGGCCGTTGAAGCTTCTCGTCCTATTATTGATATCGCTAAACGTTACTTTAATTTACCGAAAAAAGTACAGGTTACTTGTCAAAAAGCAGAGGCATTTATCAAACAAAGTGCAGCAACATTTGATGTTATTTTGTGTGATTTATTTGTTGGAGAAACAAGTCCTGACTTTTTATTCACATCAGGGTTTTATGCTCAGCTAAAGAACATAAGTGCATATAACACTGTGCTGATGATAAACATACGTGCGACTTCAAATAAACAGTTATTAACGCTTTTATTGAAGATTAAAAAATATTTCCCTTATCTTGCTGTCATTGAATTTGATGATTTTGCAAACATTGTGATTGTCTGTAGTCTCCATGCAATACCTAGCCGAGATATATTGCAACAACGATTCGTAAATTGTCCTCAATTAGTCAGCACAGATCTTGATAACGTCATTAATAATTTTTGTTATATACCCGTCAGCCATTAAAGTTCTTTATTTCGCAGCAAGCATGAATCCATTTTTGACTTAGTGACTTGATAGAGTAAGGCGTAGTGATTAAAACCAGTAGGCTTTTATTTTTCTGATGAGAAACTGTTCACGCTATGATTTGCTAAATGTTGCATCGTGCATGATAACGGCTATAAAGGTTGAAATGAGTTTAATTAAAGACACAAAAATTCAAAAAATGTAGTCTTTTATTGATGGTATATATCGTAAATATTGCTTGTTCTTTTAAAGAGTTATGCAATAAATGCCACCTAAAAATAACGATTAATCACTTTGTTTGAGCGTGGAGGTCGTTTATACTTGGGCTTGGTTTTAGCGCTCAGACTAAACTTAGTTTGTAGCCCTAATGAATAACTTCATCGAACTATTTTGAGAGTATATTATGTCTACATTATCCGTTGAGCAAATTAATGAATTAGCCCATGCACTTTCTAGTGCACGTAAAGACCGTCGTATTTTGGACAGTTTCCCAGGTCCAATCCCAAGCACTTTAAAACAAGCCTATGCGGTTCAAAATGGCTCTATTGATGCTTCTGATGAGACGATTGTTGGTTGGAAAATTGGTATGGTTCCACCCGAACAGCGTGAAGAGATGGGCTCTGCACGTATTATTGGTCCTGTTTTTAAAAATGTACATCGCCAGTTAAATGAAAGCGAATGTAATGGTGAGACATTTGAATTACCTGTTTATGCGGGTGGTTTTATTGCCATTGAAGCCGAACTTGTTATTGAGCTTAACCAAGACGTTGTTCCGGGTAGTATTAATACTGCTGATGGTGTTGAGCATTTAGTTAAGAATGTTTATGCCGGTATTGAAATTGCGAGTAGTCCCGTGATTGATTTAAACAGCAACGGTCCCACTGCCATTGTTGCTGATATCGGTAACCAATATGGTGTTATCGTTGGCCATGCTATCGATGACTGGAAAAATAAGATCACCACCATGGAAACCAGTGTAACCATTAATGATAAGTTTATTAATAAAGCACCAACAGACGGCATTTTGAATGGTCCTATGGCGGCGTTTGCATTCTTGATTGAGTGTTGTGCTGAACGTGGTATTACTTTACCCGCGGGATCTCTATGTAGTTCAGGTGCGATCACTGGTGTGCATGAAACCTTAGTTGGCGCAACATCAACGGTTCAGTTCGGTGATGTTTGTACCATGAACTTTGTATTAGTTGATAATAATAAGAAATAAGTTTTTAGTTATTTAAAGTTAATGAATCCCCACAAAATATTGAATAATATTAACAAGAGGGAGCGACTTTTATGGTTATTGATGAGCAAATGAATTCAGCAAAGCACTCATACCATGAAAGTCGTCAAATAAACACAATGAAATATTATTTACCTTGAAAACTTTCAGGTAATGAAGATATTTTCCTCACGGCTTGCCCTATGGCTTGCTAACTCGCTTTTTACTGCCACCATGTTGTGTTTTGATATCCGAATTAGCGACTGAGTAAAGTATTTTAATTGGTAACGATAATATAAATTTTAAGGTGTTTTTTTTATGTTCTTAAATAAGCTCGAGTTCCATTGACGCAATGCAAGTACGAATGTACTACCATGTTTTTTATCCATCGTTAAGCTAGTATCTTGCTGTTTATATTCAACAAATTCATTGCTGATTTTTTGCATTTTTTTTTGTAATTCGGCATTAGAGGCTAACGATAATAGCCCATTTACTACAATCAATTTTTCGGTTACTTGATTAAAACGACTATTAAAAAATTCTTCTTGCACCCGCTTTAAGAAAAATCGCTGAATCGGCCCGTCAGGTAACCAAGTAAAGTTATTCGTTATTTTAAGCTTAAAACGATTTCCTGGTAGTAAATCAATAATTTTTAGCTTGTCTAATTTAGCTAATTTTTGAAAACATTCGTGTTCGTCAATATCATACTGGTTTAATAGATCGTGATAGGTATAACCATTAATAACACACACTGCAACAATCAATAGTAAAAGATCGT